>JABUSI010000404.1 GCA_021442745.1 Erysipelotrichaceae bacterium
GATCAGAAATCCTATATATTGAATACCGTGGATATGGGTATTACGGTATTGACGTATGCGACAGAAATTGTAATTCTGATTGTCTGGAAGGATTTCATATGGTATACGGCGAGCGGTATTATTTTCCATATACTCAAGAATTTCATAAATGCGTTTATTGCCCAGAAGATGTATCCGCAATACTTTATAAAGGAAGAAGACAATCTTCCGAAAGAAGAAATCAAATCGATGTTCAAGGACTGTGGTGCATTATTCATCTATAAAATCAATAGTGTAGTAGTTAAAGCAACCGATAATTTGATATTGAGTACATTTCTCGGACTGGCAATGGTGGCATTGTATTCCAACTATCTGATGTTCTATACGACTATCCGGAGTTTTATTTCACGGTTCTATACGGCATGTAAGGCAAGCATGGGGAATTTGTTTGCAACTTCAGAAGTTTCAAGACAGTATTTCTTTTTTGAAGTTATGAATTTCCTGTCCGTTGTCTTGTTCGGAACGGCTTGCGTCGGAGTCGGTGTGGTAGCCGATGAATTCATCTTAACCTGGATTGGTGAGTCGTATATGATTGAACAGCCGTTTGCGATCCTGATGGGAATTGAAATCCTGCTTGTCGGGATTAAATTTAACTTGTCTCAGGTACGTCAGGTTTCCGGTGCGTTCCGTCAGATGTGGATGAGGCCGGTATTGGGAATCATTATTAACCTGGTGGTATCCATTGCGTTGGTAAACGTATGGGGAATTCATGGTGTATTGGTTGGTACGATTGCGGCAGATGTTCTTGCGAACTTTATGGTGGACCCGAGAATCATTCATAAATCGGTTTTCAAGAATTACAAGCCGGCATCCGATTACTACAAGAAGAACTTAACGTATTTTGGGATTCTTGCGGTAATCGAAATCATTGACTTTGTGATCTGTAAGAACTTCTTTGTCGGATTCGGCTGGTGGTCTGTTATTGTACACAGTTGTATCTGTGCAGTTTCCGTTGTCGGTACGTTTTTGGCGTTGTACTGGAACACCGAAGTTACCAAATATCTCTGGGATAAGAGCTTATCCATTCTGGGTAAGAAATTCAAAAAATTCAGAAGAGCATAATCAAGAGGAGACGTCTCCTCTTTTCCTTTTGTGTAATGTTTGATAAAAGTGTGTTAAAATGGTACATGCAAATGTGATATGGAGTGGAATATTATGAGTAAGCGCGAAGCTGTCGTAATGGGCAGAAACTACAGTTCGTTGTTGGGAATGTGCCGTTGTGCGGGGGAAGCCGGATGTGAAGTATCCGTGATTCGTCTGGTAAAACGGATTCCGAAGAAGACAAAAATGAGCCGGTATACCATTGATAGGAAAAGTAAATATGTTGTTGACTACGATTATGCGGTGGAACCGGATGAAGAAGCGTTGATTAAAAAACTATTGAAGAAGTTTGCCGGAAAGAAGAATGTAATCCTGTTACCGACGGATGATTTTGTGGCAGAAGCCATCGATCAAAATATCGAAAGACTGAAAGATATTTTCGTATTCCCGAATATCGGGATGAAACAGAATGAAGTCTGTTACTGGATGGATAAGGGAAACCAGAAGAAGTGGGCAACGGAATGCGGATTGAACAGTCCGAAGGGATGGTCTGTTGCCGTGAAAGACGGTAATTATACAATGATTGATGATGTCATTTATCCTTGTTTCACCAAACCGCAGACGGCGATTGATAACCGGAAACGGTATATGAAACGCTGTAATAACAAAGAAGAATTAAAGGAATTGCTGGATAACGTAGCTGCTAACGTAAACTGTGATATTCTGATTGAACAGTTTGTGGTCATTGAAAAAGAATACGGAGTGTGCGGATTCAGTAACGGTACCGATGTTGTCTGTCCGTCACTGGTATATAAGGAAATGACGGGGTCCGGTTCGCATGAGGGTGTTACGTTATTAGGACATGTGATGGATTTTGATAAGTATCCGGATTTACAAAACAAGATTAAAACGTTTATCAGAAAACTGGGATTTGTCGGGTTGTTTGACATTGACTTGTATGAAGCGGATGGTGTGATGTATTTCTGTGAACTGAATATGCGTCTGGGTGCGTTCGGGTATGCGGTCAATCTGGCAGGAGTCAATTTACCGGGATTACTGGTGGAAACCTTACTGGGTAATCCGGTGAATACGGACTGTCACATTCAGAAACAACTGAAGTGTCTGAACGATAAAGTCAATCTGGAAGATTTTGCGGATAAGTACGTATCCTGGGAAACGTACAAGAAACGTCTGAAGGATGCGGATGCAAGATTTATTGACGATCCGAAGGATGCAGGTCCGAAGAGATTCTATACGTTTGAAGTATTCAAACAATGGGTACGTCATTTTCAGAAGAAATAAGCGGATAACGAAAGGGTTATTGTATGAAGAAATATAAAGTCGGATATACCCAGGGGGTATATGATATGTTTCATGTCGGACATCTGAATCTGTTGAATCATGCCAAAGAGTATTGTGATACGTTGATTGTGGGTGTTAATGCGGATGCACTGGTGCAGGAATATAAGCATAAGACACCGGTTATATCAGAAGAAAACCGCAGACTGATTGTCGAAAACATCAAAGCGGTGGATCAGTGTATCATTGCGGATACATTGGATAAGAAAACAATGCTGGACCAGGTTGGATTTAATGCCATCTTTATCGGGGATGACTGGAAGGGAAACGAACGCTGGGCACAGACGGAAGTGGAATTGGCGAAGTATGGCGTGGATGTGGTGTACCTTCCGCATACACCGGATGTTTCCAGTACGATGCTAAGAGGAACAGAACAGAATAAGATTGAAGAATAGTACGGAGGAAATACTGTGAGTAATTCGAATTCTATACTGATTGCCGGTGATTTTTTTCCGACAAAAAGAAATCATGAACAATTTGAGAGTGCAGCACTGAATGAATTAATGGATGAGGTATTGGTGGATTTGTTTCAAAATGCAGCGTTCTCTATTTGTAATTTAGAGGGAGTTTTTACGGACAAAACAACACCTGTTAACAAGGTTGATTCTATTATTCGTGCAAATCCGTCAGAAATAAACGCTTATAAAAAACTGGGGATTTCCTGTGTTACTTTGGCGAATAATCACAGTGGAGATTACGGACCGGATGCTTTGCAAGAAACAATAACAGTTTTAACGAATAATGGCATTTCCTGTTTTGGTGCATCTGCTACCGGTAAAGAGGATATTCAAAAAGAGTATAGAGTAGAAATTAACGGAAAAAAGATTGTATTCTACAATGTTGCTGAAACGATGTTTAACACCGGCCGGCAAAAAGTGTTCGTGAATCTGTACGATGAATACAGAGTGTGTAAGGAATTGCAGGAAATAAAAAAAGACTGTGATTATCTGATTGTTTTGTATCATGGAGGAATGGAATTTTATTGGTATGTGACGCCGGAATTGAAAAAACGATTCCATCGGATGGCGGATAGTGGTGCAGATATGGTTTTGGCACAACACACGCATTGCATTACCGCAAAAGAAAACTATAACGGATCTTATTTGCTTTATGGACAAGGAGATTTCCATTTTGCGTTAGGGAATATGGACCGACTGTATAAGAAGTATGGGCTTTTATTGGAACTGGTTGTAGGAGATACAATAGAAGTGACAGAACATTTGGTATGCCATCCAGAGTCCAGAGCGACATGTGTTTCTATGTCTGAGTTCGAAGATTATGAGAAACGGAATCAGCGGATGATCAACGGTGATACTTTCGAAGAAGAATTTAAAGAGTACAGCAGAGATCGAATGATGAAATGGATGCATGCTTTCAGAGGAGAAGCAAGCGTTAAGGATAAATTGCAGAAAAAGGTTCTTTCCGAAAAAGAATATGATGAATATATCAGAAGTTTATATGATAATAAGCAAATTCTCCGGATGATCAGCGGAATAGAGTTTGAAGAATTCCGTGAAATGCTGATTGAGGGATTATGGAATATGATTGATGATTAAGAAGGCGGAAACAGCCTTCTTTTTGCATGTCTTCTATAATTACGATATAATAACTGTGTATGTGATTTTGCAGGAGGTGTTCTCATGGCAGTGATTACACGGTTGGATTGGCAGCGGGTACAGATGGAAGTAACGTGTGTCAGTGATTGTCCTTTGGAAGCGCTGGGACTGGCGAAGAAGGGGACAAAGGAAATTGTCCGGTTGTCGGATGTAACGGTGAACGGGAAGGAGTATTCCTGTGTGAACAATCTGGCAGCGATGCGTGAGGAAACCTTTCTGGATAACGGGTCGTATTATTTCGTATGTTTAACGGAGGGTATCTGGAACAAGTGTCAGGTAAGTACGGAAGTGGGGTACAGCTTACCGGAAAAAACGAGAGTGTTCCGGTATTGTACGAATCTGTATTATGCGGAAACGGTGGATTTCTGGATTGAAACGGATGAGAAGGATAAAGATCTGTATCTTATGATGAATCATTATTTCATGAAGGAGAACAAAAACTGGAAGGTACGCAACTATGCGGAGGCGTTTGAAGGTAAGAAGAAGCTGAAGGAATGGGCACATGGTGTGGCTGTGTGGGGTCTGAATGTGGTATATAACGTCTTGTATGCGTTGCGTAAGCATGACGGGAAACATATCCTGCTGATGTCGGAAACACGTCCGTATTTATGGGGAAATTTACTGGCTGTGGATACGGAACTGAAGAATATGGGAATGGACCGGGAGTATACGGTTTCCTATTCGTTCCGGAAGAGTGTCGGAGAGAGCCAGGGATTTGCAAGCTGGCTGAAACTGGTCGGATTATTGAGCAAACAGGATTATGTGTTTGTGGATGATTATACGCAGATTTTTAATTTCCTGCAGTTGAATCCGAAGACGGTATTGACACAGACGTGGCATGCGGCGGTCGGCTTTAAAGAGATCGGC
>JABUSI010000365.1 GCA_021442745.1 Erysipelotrichaceae bacterium
GCTCATAATTTCCTGAATCTCTTTTTTCAGATTTATCAGATCCGTTTCCGGTATCAATCAGCAAAGCCGCATCCGTTCCCGGAAGCAGACAGGTATTCACAAATTCTTGATCTGATACGTTTTCTCATCAATTTTCGTTACTTTGTAATGTTCCGTATTCAGACTCCTTTTATCTGTCCTCAATTACCACACATAATAACTCAGTAACATACCGCCAATCGCAAACAACAGGATATGTACCGGATAAAACGCATAGAAAAAATACTTGTTCTGCGTTCCTTTTTTACCGTTATAGAAATACATCGGTAACAGAATCAGAAAACCATACAAGCCGTTGCCGGAACTTAACATCAGTACGGCCGTGCCTGAAAACACCGCAATCATCCGTTTTGTTTTCATTAATTCACTGTCACTTCCATTTGGAAGATATACAAAATACATCACCGCAATCGCAAGGATTCCGAATGCACTGTAATCCGCTTTTGTGATGTTTGTTAGGATACAGGATGCCAGTATAACCGCAAAGTATGAAAGTCCCTTTACCGCATTGCCCAGCGCCTTACTTTTGAATTGAAGCTTACCAAAATACTTTCGCATTTCATCCGTCAGCCACATCATCCCAAATCCGATCAGCAAGGAAAAGAAAATGTTCTGGTGTCCGAATTCCGGCATCAGATTTACAATTCCATTCTCAGTAATTGCCGGATGCGTTATGAATGCCCAGTCAAACGGAATCTCTGAAATCAGCGCAAACATAAAAAGACGAAGCGCATACTTTGCCTTACTTTGGGTATAGTAAAATCCTTCCACCAAAAAATAACAGAATCCCGGGAAAGTGATTCTTCCGATTGCCTTACAAACGATATAGATCTGTCTGTACGTGATTGTACTTCCGAATGCAGTACACATCGTCGTATTCCAGTCTCCGCCTTCCGCAACCCAACGCATAATCAAGGCAGCCGCGATATGATCAATCAGCATGGAGAGTATGCACAGCGTTTTAATATGGGCTCCTGTCAGTCCTTTTTTCTTTTCTTCCATAAAATAACCTCAATTCTTTAAAAATCCAAAAAACAGCATCTCTGCTGCTTTCCGGACCGTTAAATGTAATGAACGTATTTACCGTTATATTGGTCTCTTGCTTCCGGTTCCTTATCCGGATAACCGATATAGATAATATTCAGCGGAATGTGTTCTTCCGGCAGATTCAGAAGGGCTTTAACCTTACCGGCCGGTGTTTTCTGCGGATACAGACCGCACCATACGGTTCCTAATCCGAGATCCGTTGCCCGCAAAAGAATATTCTCCGTTGCTGCCGAACAATCCTGTACCCAAAACTCCGCCAGTTGCATAGGAAGTGCACGGGAAAGAGTTCCGCAGACAATGATCGCAAGCGGAGCATCGTAACCCGTATATTTGGAAGCATCCTTGAGTTTTTCAAGAACTGTTTGATCCGTTACCACATAGAACTCCCACGGTACCTTGTTGCAGGCACTCGGGCCGGCCATTGCCGCATGCAGTAATTCCTCAATATATTCTTCCGGTACAACCGTTTCCTTGAATTTTCTGACACTTCTTCTTTTTAATAACGCCTCTTTGACTTCCATAAACAATTCCCCTTGTCTATTCTACATTTTTATCATCGATTTAACTGATGGATTTTTTAATAATATCCGTAACATCCATCAGAGAGATAAATGCCGCTTCGTCAATCTCATGTACAAGTTTTTTCAGTTTGTTTATCTGAAAATGATTGATGATAAAATAGATGATTTCTTTCTGTTCCCTGGAATACCCGCCGACGGCATTCACAATGGTTCCCCCTGCTCCGAAGTTTTCGGACAGTGCGGATGAAATATCGTTCGCTTTTGTGGTAACGATCATAGCGCATTTTGCCCTGTCAAATCCTTCCACAATAAAGTCCACCGTCCGTGACCCGACATAATAGGTAACAATCGAATACAACGGTAAAATCCAGCTTTGAATCACAATCCCGCAGACGATATACAGGACAGTATTGAAAATCATCACAAACGTTCCGATACTGATGCCTAATTTTTTCGCAAAGACAACAGACAGTGTATCAATGCCGTCAATGGCACCGCCGAAACGAATGGTCATACCGCTTCCGATTCCCGAAATAACTCCTCCGAAAATCGCACACAGCAACAAATCCGACCCGGCTAACGGTGATATGAACGTAACGTCAATCGGCAAAACATCCATAATCAGCCAGGACACAAAAGAATACACGGCAACCGTAAAGATGGAATAAACCGTAAAAGCGATGCCCTGTTTCTTTAATCCGAACAGAAAGATCGGAACATTCAGTACCAAAAGAAAAACCGAAAGCGTCAGATATGCCGGTGTCACCTGATCCAGCAACATGGACAATCCCGAAATGCCGCTGTCATACAGTTTTACCGGAAACAGGAAAATCGTTACCCCGAACGCATTGATGGAGCCTGCTATTGCCAGCATAAGGAAAGACACAAGACTCATTCCCTTCAGTTCTTTCTTTACGGCAGTCATCCATTCCTGTTTTCTGGTATTCTTCTCCTTTTTATCCATGCTATTCCTCCGTTTCTTTCAACAAAACCGTTTGCTTTACCAATTCCTTTTCAAAATACGGCACCCACCATGTAAGGTATCCTGCCTTTGTCGGATGAATCGGATCAGCCATGTACAGCTTTCGTTCCTCTTCCGTGATGTTGTTAAAGTCATCGTCATCCCACAGGTTTATAATCGGAAATCCGTATTTTTCAGACAGTCTGCACAGCATTGCAACCATCTGTCCGTATGCTTCGCTCTCATATTTCGGATTGGTATAAAACACAACCGGACAATGCCATTTATCTGTCACATATTGAATGATATATCCGATGGCTCCGGCAACGGTATTTGTGTCAAATCCGGATATCTCTTCAGCATCCCCGACACTTCCCAATGGTTTCTTTTGTGTGGCATCGTTAGTAGACAACTGGCATACAAACAAATCCGCACATTCTTCCCGTATTGTCCGTAAACGGCTGATATACGAATCATCCCTGTCATCCACCAGTGTTGTTCCCGACACCGCTTCTTTTATCATATGACATCCGTTTCTCTGACAAATGTAGTCCGCAAAAGAGATTCCCTGCGAAGCCGCACCATACGTTACGGAAGAACCGAGAAATATTATATTTTTCCCTTTCAGGGCACTGTTTTCACAGAAACCGGCATTCTTCAGATCATATTGTGCGGAATTCCCCTTTAATCCTGCGGATTTCTTCTCATGGAGCTTACAAAACGGTCCCCATCCCCAGAAATATCCGCAACACGCAATCCATACAACACTAACAAAAATAATAATCAAGAACCCTGTCATATGTTTATTCCTGCAAACCTATCGTAACAGATTCTCCAGCTGTTCAATGTACGGTTTTGTTCCTTCACAGAACGAAGCTTTCGCGCCATACAGGTTTGTCAGAATCAGATCCCGTTCCGTGAAGTTAAACTTCTCTTTTAACATCTCATACTCACTGTCCAGAGTAATATCCAGCAAGAACGGATCATCGGTATTGATGTTGATTTTTGCACCGGCATCCAAAAGCCGTTTCACCGGATGATTATCATAACTGTCAAACGTCTTCGCAAAGATATTACTGGTTACCGATACTTCCATGGTAATACCGCTTTGAATGACGTTTTCAACCACCTTGTCATCTGTCACACACAACACACCATGTCCGACTCTGGTTGCCCCTTTGTCGATAATATACTGCACGTTTTCAGCCGGGCAGGATTCACATGCATGCGCCGTAAACTGCACGCCCAGCTCTTTTGCATAATCAAACAGATAACCGAAAGACGCCATCGGCTTACTGCCTTCCGCACCGGCAAGATCCAGTCCGATGACACCTTGGTTCTGATACTTTTTACAAAGTTCCACTGTCTTTTTATTGTCATCATAGTTGGTCGCATCGCCCATTACCATCATGCACAACAACACCCCGCAGCACAAATCCGGATGTTCTTGTTTTGCCTGATTAATACCTTTGATGACAGCTTCCACCGCTTCTTCCATACTCATTGCCGGCTGATGCTGCTGCGGCGCAAACCGCAGTTCGCAAATCCGGACACCCTGCAGGTAATGGTCATGTAATATCCGGTAACTGACTTCTGTCAGATGTTCCGGTTTCAGCAATAAACTCAATAAAAAATCAAACTGTTTCAATGCTTCCGCCAAAGGCATGGCATCCGTCATCTGATGCGACTTTACGTACTCTTCATCGCTCATTCCTTCCGGAAACATTCCTTCTTCTTTCGCATATTTGCAGATCAGATCTTCCGGGATAGCCCCGTCCAAATGTAAATGCAGTTCCACCTTCGGATAATTCATAATCATTTCCCTCCTTTTTCTTCATTCCTAATACGTTCTGCCGTACTGTTCCTTCTTCTTTTTTATAATATTTTCGGCTTTTTCCACACAGAATTCACATGCCTGTAGCCATTCCCATTCACAGAAAATCTTTGCTAACTTCAGATACAAATCAAACATAAACAAATCCATAGTTCACGTTCTCCTTTCCAATGAATCCAACAGATTTCAATCGTGCGTATTCCATGCAAAATATACGATATATTGTATTTTATCATGAAACGCGCGAGGGAAAATATACCATACTGTTGCAATTCTTTCAAGTTTTTTATTTCCGGTAACAGAATTTTTATTCAACCGAATTTTTCAGTCAGAAATGAATCGCATGAACAAAAAAATCTTTACTTTTTTATATTCAAATAACATATAAAAGTAAAGATAAGAAAATTGCAATTGTAAATTGAACACGGACGGTGTTCGTAAGAAGGCTTTCAAGCC
>JABUSI010000172.1 GCA_021442745.1 Erysipelotrichaceae bacterium
GCCCGGAAGACCAGTGAGTTTCCGTCTACGAGCATCAGTTTTTTCATAACCATACCTCCTTTAGGCAAAAAATAAGAGATGAATCATCTCTTATTTCAGTTTTTCAAGTACTGTCAAATTATCATACATGATTGTAAGATAATCTTTATTTTGTGATATTTCTTTTTCTGACAGAGAAGATAAATTACTTAATTCAATTTCGATTAATCCGCAATCTTGTTTTACTCTTTCATACAAAGCCAGCATATCTTCCGTCAGATTTGCTTCCTTTACAATATACTGTACCTTATCATCACGGATTTTCGTTTCCATAATGGTCAGTTGTGCTTCTGTCGGTAAAGCACCGTAACGGGAAAGAATCAGTGGATAAATACCGATTCCGTAAGCTTTCTGCCAGTTTCCGAAACTCGGTGTTACCGTTACCAGTTTAATCGTATTGTTATCCGGGAGTTCGGAATATTCCGCATCCATTCTCACCAGATCCGCTTCCAGAAGTTTGAAATTTGTCTCGTAGAATTCCGCGTTCTCCGGATTTGCTTCAGCCAACCAGTCCTTGATAGTACGCGCCATGGAAGTCATTGCAATCGGATCCAGCCATAAATTCGGGTCTTTGGAATAAATATCTGTCATTGTAAATTCCGTTCCTTCATAATACGGGCCTTCAACAACTACGCTGTTACCGTTGACATCACCGGTAGTATATCGTTTGAAATCGTAAATCGCTGCCAGGCTTGTCAAGTCAATGATTGTAGCCGGACTGGCTTTGATTTCTTCCGCATAGATTCCCCAATACGGTTCCAGTTCGTTTAACTGCAGAATCAGGGTTGCATTATCCAGATACTCTGTATAATTATCAACAATGTGCGCAACCTGTATCGGGTTCTCATCCGATAATTTATTCAGATTGATACGATTGCCCGCAATTCGCGTTAACAGGTATTCAATCGGATATGCTGTATAACATACGTTGATTGTTTTGGTAGTACATCCCGAAAGACACGTTATGGCGAGCAGACAGGAAACAATCATCATTATTATTCTACGTTTCATAACCCAACTCCTTTACAGTAAAATAGTATAACATAACAACCCTGGTTTTCACAAACAAAAGAAGGCTTACAACAAGCCTTCTTCTTTAAAACTGAAATACCCCTCAGGTGAAACAATCACGTGATCAATAACCGGAATCTGCATCATATTACCGGCATCGCACAGACTCGAAGTCATCAGCATGTCCTGACTGGACGGATACACGTCATAAGACGGATGATTATGTGCCAGAAGTACCTTGCTGGAAGAATACCTGCATGCTTCCTTGAATACTTCCCGGGGATGAACGATTGATTGGTCCACACTCCCCACAAAAAGAATTTTATGACCCAGCAGATGATTCTTACTGTCAAGAAAAGCCACCAGTACTTTTTCCTGGCTGCTGCCACCGATTTCTTTCTGAATCCAGCGAATGACCTCTTTCGGATTGTTCAGAACATCTTTCTGCAATGCCTTTGTGTATGAAAGGCGTTTTCCGATTTCAAATACCGCCTGTAACTCCAAAGCTTTTGCCATCTTGATTCCTTTGACTGACATCAATTCTTCCAGCGACAACTGTGCCAGTCCCTGAACACCATCCGCTTTCTGCAACAATTCGGAAGCTACTTGCAGACTGTTTTTTTCATACGTACCGACACGAATCAGCAAGCTCAGCAATTCCGGCATACTCAGGGAAGAAATTCCGTATTTCATCGCCTTCTCCCGCGGACGGTTTTCTTTGGGAATGTCCTTGATCTGAACGTGATTCTTTATTTCGACCATTGAAAGGTAATTCCGGTAATGCTCAGTCGGCCGGAATTGGATTTCAGAATCTTATAGATTCCGGCGCAACCTGCAGCCACCATCAGATATGCCAGCAACACCGTCGGGGTAATGGCACCTCCGCTGTAGTAATTCATTTCTTCATAACTAAGATATCGTCTCATATACCATTTCTCCTTTCTGTATTCTCTATACCGGAAAGAAGAAGAAATCCTAACGTAAGGACTATTGTTTTCCTTGCACGGTATGCAGATGATACCCTTCATAAAGATGTGTGACTTCCAGATGCGGGAATACTTGTTTCAGATATACCGCCATTTCCTTCAGGCCTCCGATTTCACATGCCGCATGGTTACAGATTACCATCGCAATGTTGTGGTCTATACAATACTGCATTGCAATCCAGCTGTTAATTCCGTCTTCCGACACGATGACTAGCTCCGGCTGATAATGCAACATAGAAAACACATTGGTAGCGGCACCGGTTCCCATAGCCATACGGGTAATCCGGCGATTCAAATCGCCGACAACCTGTACCCCGTCCTGTCCGTACTTTTTAACCGCATCAGCAACTTTCTGAGCAATCTCTTCTACGGTTAAATCCACAACGGCATACCGGTTATAGGAAGAAACCACTCTTGGTTCAAACGAAATTCCGATATCTCTTGCCCATACGTCACTTACACCATACACCGGCATCATATCCCATACGTCATGACAACGATACACGGTAATATCGTTTTCCCGGCAGAAAGACAGTTTTTCGTTACGGGCTTCATAGATTGCCTTATACGGGCTTGTCGATTCTTCATACAGCATGTTTTCATGAGAAATGATGAAATGTATTCCCAAATCTTTTGCCTGTTGTAAGACTTCTCTGGTAGCCACCCAGCATACACCGACGGAATCCACTTCCCTTTCCGTACGGCCGGTCAGAATCACATCACGTGTTTTGTTCCAATTGACCCACGTCCCCTGTTGTGTCAAATGATTGATAATTTCCTGTATTTTCATAGAGTACCTCCAAAAAAAGCTGCCTAAGCAGCTTCTTCTACTTCAATCAAACCATATCCGCCATCATATCTCCGGTAACAGACGGCAACACCTTCGGTTTCTTCATCTTTGTAAATGAAGAATGAATGACCTAACATTTCCATTTGAAGAATGGCTTCATCCAGACTCATTTCCGTAATGGTAACCGTCTTGGTACGAACCGGTACGTCATTTCCGTCGGTTTCTTCTTCCACAAAAGAACTTGCCAGACTTTCCTTATGACGACGGTTCAGACGGCTTTTCTGCGTCGTAATCTGTGTTTCCAGACGTTTGACGGCTTCATCCACTGCATCACGTAATTCGTTATCGGTAACTTCGGCACGCAACGTACCGATTCTGGTAGGAATTGTTATTTCAATGCGGATTTTATTTCCGACTTTTTTAATAATGGAATTTACAATCTGATCATCTTCAAACACAAAATACTTGTTAAGGAATGATAGTTTCTCCTCAATCATTGCGACAGTCTTCGGACTGACGTCAACATCTTTGCCATGTACATTCACTTTCATATTATTGTAACCTCCTGTATGGTCACTTACAGTATAAAACGAATCGTGAAAAAACAGGAGACTACACATTTGTTGCCAAAGGATGTATAATTATTGATGGTCAAAGTATATGTCTTTTCAGGAAATCGGAAACATTGCCCCAGGCAATCTGTTCGATTTCTTTTTTTGTAAAGCCTTCTGCTTCCAGGGATTCAAACAATGTCTGTGCTTTCTCTACGCAAGGAACATCCGAAATCATTCCATAGAATCCCGGACCGAAATAATCCATAAAGTCAAACCCGACAACAATCTTGTCAACTCCAATGATACCTTTCAGACGGGAGGCATGTTTTGCCAGTGTCCGGCTGTTTTGTTCTTCCTTGTTTTCACTGACAAAAGAACAGGTTCCGTTCAATCCGACAAGACAATCCCGTTTTGCCAGTTCCCGTAACTGCTCATCTGACAGATTTCTCGGATGGTTGCACAATGCCCGGCAATTGGAATGCGATGCCATCAAGGGAATATCGTATGCCAGCGCATCATAAAACGATTTATCATTCATATGAGAGACATCCAGAATCATCCCTCTTTTTTTCATTTGGGCAATAACCCGATGACCTAACGGATGCAATCCGTGTTCCTTGTTTCCCTTTACTCCGGTTGCCAGATCGTTTTCTTCATTCCAGCACAAAGAACACATCCGTACGCCCTGGTCATACAGCCAATCAATACATTCTTCCGGGTTATCATGAATTCCCATTAACCCTTCCATACTTAACAGATAACAGTTGTTATCCGGATGTATTTCGTCACCCTTCTGTAACGGGCGGGCGTGAATACTACCCAGCATTTTATTGGCATGTAACACCATATTCTGCATCTCTTCAAAACTTTCCCCATGTCCGATCCAGCAAGCTACGTTTACCCCGACGCAGTTTCCTTCCTTCAGTTTATCCAGATGGAACTGCAATCGCTGCGCCTGGGAATTCTTATGTGCATACAAGTCATACCCGATATCGCAATGGGTATCAAAAAACGGAATTGTCTGATTCATAGTATCTTGATCTCCTTAAAAAAAGGACTTTTGAAAAGTCCTTATTGCTCTTCTTTCTTTGTCAGAACTTCTTGCAGCTGAGCCTGTAACGTTTCCACCAATGCAGGGTTGTTCTTGAGATAAGCTCTTACGGCATCCTTACCTTGACCGATTTTATCTCCGTTATAAGAGAACCATGCACCGCTCTTCTGGATAATTTCTTTTTCAACGCACAAATCGATGATTTCCGTTACACGACTGATACCTTCTCCATAACGGATTTCAACCGTTGCCGTCTTAAACGGCGGGGCAACCTTATTCTTTACGACCTTAATGGTTACCTTATTACCGATGATTTCAGAACCTTGTTTCAAAGCTTCACTGCGCCGAACTTCCAGACGAATGCTGGAATAGAATTTCAAAGCTCTTCCGCCCGGAG
>JABUSI010000271.1 GCA_021442745.1 Erysipelotrichaceae bacterium
GGATGACACGTGTCATCCTTGTCTGTTGATTATTCACCAACGATATTCATCATATCTTTATGGTAAGTTTCCGTCTTCTTGGCAGCTTCTTCCACTGTTGTACCACGGATAGAGAAATAGAACTTGATCTTCGGTTCTGTGCCGGAAGGTCTTGCCGCAATCCAGGAACCATCTTCCAGATAGTACTTCAATACGTTAGACTTCGGTAAGTTAATTGTTGTTTCCGTACCGTTTGCCGTCTTAACGGAAGTCTGGTAATCTTCCACGGATACTACCGGTGTACCACCGATTGCCTTCGGAGCATCAGCCCGTAAGTTCGCCATGATTTCCTTGATCCGGGCATTACCTGCTGCCCCGGCCTTGGAAATCGCAATCTGGCTTTCCTTGAATGCACCGTGACGTTCGTACAATTCGTTCAATACGTCAATCAAGGTCTTTCCTTGTTTCTTGTAGTAGTTACCGCATTCGGCAGCCGTCAGGATTGCCTGAACACCGTCTTTGTCACGTACGTAATCTTTTACTACGCAGCCATAGGATTCTTCATAACCGAAAATAAACTGTTTTTCACCGGTCTTTTCATACTTACGGATCTTATCCCCGATGAACTTGAATCCCGTCAGCGTCTTTTCTACGTCAACACCATAATATCTGGCAACCAATTCACCCAGATCGGAAGTAACGATGGTATTGTATATAACCGCATTGGAAGGCAGTTTACCCTGTGCCTTCAACTGGGAACAGATGTATTCCAGATATACGGCAGCGGACTGGTTACCGGACATCAGTACATATTCTCCGTTATGTTTTGCGACGATACCGACACGGTCACCATCCGGGTCCGTGATACCGACAACATCCGCATCCACTTTCTTTGCCAGTTTAATCGCTTCGTCATAGGAAGGTGTTAATTCCGGGTTCGGCGTCTTCGTATTGGAGAAATCCGGATCCGGTGCACATTGTGACAATACCGGAATCAGATTATATCCCAACCGCTTCAGACACGTTCTTACCGGAATATTATCGGCACCGTGCTGCGGGGAATATACAATCGTGAAATCGGACTTATCCATGCCCGGATTGACTTCTGTAGCCATGATTTCCTTATAGTATGCTTCATCCACTTCTTCACCGACCCAGTTTACCAGATCGTATACGTCATCCATGGTCGGAACAACGATAGACAATTCATCTTCCACTTCATTGACGTAATCCACAACTTCCGCAGCCCATTCCGGAATCAACTGACATCCCGTATCGTCATATACCTTATATCCGTTATCCTGCGGCGGATTATGGCTGGCCGTAATCATGATACCGCCGGCACACTTCAGATACCGGACCGCAAAGGAACATTCCGGCGTCGGACGCAGACTTTCAAAGATATATACCTTGATGCCCATTCCTGCCAGTACTTTTGCGGATTCCAGCGCAAACTGATACGACATCCGACGGTTATCATACGCAATGACAACACCACGTTCCTTACCGTTTTCCAGCTTGGTTACATATTTTCCGTAACCTACGTTTGCCTTACGGATTGTATAAATATTCAAGCGGTTTGTTCCTGCACCCAGTTTTCCGCGCATACCTGCCGTACCGAACTCCACGTCCATCCAGAAAGCATCTTCTTTTGCCGCTTCGTCCATAGCCAGTAATTCAGCCTTCAAAGATGGTTCCAGATCGGTCTTACTGACCCATTTCTGATATTTTTCTTCAATCAAAGACATAAAAAGTCCTCCTATATAGTTGTAATCATTATACCATTTCCCATTATAAAGTGAAACCGTTTCCATCATGAAAAAAGGAAGCGAAATACGCTCCCTTAATGTCTTCCTAATCCTGCTCCTCTGCTGGAACCACCGGATGATCTCACGCTTCTGGATCCCGATGACGAAGATCTTGACGAAGATCCGGACCATGATGATCCTGATGAGGACCTCGACGAAGATCCGGACCATGAAGATCCTGACGAAGAGGATCTTGAGGAACCTGACCAGCCGCCGGATGACGGAAAGGAATTATGATTGCTCGGTGTCCGGTACTGATGCTGATACCGTGGCGGTGACGGACGGTAATTATTCGGCCGGTAATATGGCCGCGGTGTCCGGTACGTATAGGTTGTTCTCGGCTTTCTTGCACTAAACGAGAACGCAACCGCCAGAATAATCAGAACCAGGATAAGCACAAGAGTCGCTTTCAGTATGTTTCCGATGTTCACAAAAATGGAATTATCAATGAAATCAGAACCACCGTTTCCGCCGGATGACGGATCCACGGTTGTTACCGGATAGCCGTATAACTCGCCTAGGATTTCATAACACCCGTCAAACGTATCCTTTACCGCTTTGTCGTAATTCCCGGCATCAAACGCATCATAGAAATGATCGTCCAGTACTTTCTGGAATTCCGAAACTTCGATTTTCGCTTCGATTCCGGTACCGTACATCAGATAAAACGCATCTTCCTGAATGGACAGAACCAGCAGAATCCCGTTATTCTTCGAACCCCCGATTTTCCATTTGTTGAATACCGTAAAGGTATAATCCGCTACATCACAACGAAGGTAATCCTGCGTAATGATTTCTATATATCCTCCGCAGTGATCATCCATCAGGGAATTCTTTTCAATAATATATTGTTCCGTTTCCGCACTGAGTACCTCTGCTTCATCCAGAATATAACCGTCAATCGGATCCGGTACGTCAATAGCCGCTACCGGTACACAAAGTACACACAGACTGACAAATACACAAATCAACAGTTTCTTCATAGGCTATTCAAACGCCTGCACTTTCTTACTCAGCAGTTTAAAGAAGGCTCCCACAAAACCGTCAGTCTTCCTGTTAAATTCTTCCACCTTCTGATTGTATCCGTCGTACCCGATCGTCATATAGGCGGAATCAAAGATACTTTTCTGTTCGCGGATGGCTTCCTTGTTTTTCGTATTTACGATATACGACGTATTTTCTGCCAGTTTGGAAAGAATGCCTTCTACCCGGCTCTGCAATTCAATATGAGCCTCATACAGTTTCTTCTTATCCGTTTCCTTACGCAACAGATCCGCTAACTGCAACGCTCTTGTTACATCCTCATCCGAGGTATCAATATAGGTATTCGCTATCGCAATGATGTTTTCCGTACAATCCGCACGCTTTCTCAGATCGCGGGCAATGGATAATCCATCCCCGTTCACACCCTGAGTGAATACCGCATTGCATTCATCCGCCAGCGCATTGACCTGCCGGATTCCCGAAAACAGGGAACTGCCGACAATCAATACTGCCATTATTGCTATCGCAAGTGGTTTGGACAATGTCTTCATTGCCTTCCCTCCTTTTCTTCTATGCGTGGATATCCAGTAACTTATCCTTCAGTTCGCCTTCAATCTTAGCCAGTTCGTCTTCTGCAGCTTTCCGTTTTGCACGGCCTTCATCCTGGATCTTCACAACTTCATCCAGAGTCTGGATCAATGCCATATTCGTCTGCTTCAGCGTTTCGATATCCACGATACCGCGTTCGGATTCCTTAGCGGTTTCCACGGTAGCCATCTTCAGTGTCTGGGCATTCTTCTTCAGCAGTTCATTGGTCATCTTAGACACTTCCTGCTGTGCTTCCACTGCCTGTTTGGAATGGTTGATACCCAATGCCAATACCATCTGGCTCTTCCACAGAGGAATCGTATTTACCAGCGTAGACTGAATCTTTTCCGTCATCAGCGTATCGTTATTCTGTACCAGACGGATCTGCGGACCCATCTGCAAGGAAATGTTTCTGGTCAGTTCCAGATCATACAGTTTCTTTTCGAAACGATCGCACATCTGTGCCAGATCGTTTGCAGCCTGGGAATCTTCTGCCAGTCCGGACAAACGAGCCTTTTCCACTAACTTCGGCAAGTCGTTGTTACGAACTTCTTCCAGACGCTTCTTACCGGCTAAGATGTACATAGTTAATTCCTTGAAGTTCAATAAGTTCTTGTCATACAGTTCATCCAGCAAGGCGATATCCTTCATCAATTGAATCTGATGGGATTCCAATGCAGCAGAAATCTGGTTGACATTCTTTTCCACGTCTTCATACCGAGCCTTCATGGAACGGACTTTGTTGGAACCCTTCTTGAAGAATCCGGCTAACCCTTTTTCTTCGGTTTCTGTTGCATCAAACCCCTTTAATTCCACAATCAGATCGGACAACATATTACCTGCTGCCCCTAAATCCTTCGTCTTGACGTTTGCTAACGTATTTTCAGAGAAAGACGCAATCTTCTTCTGTGCGGAAGCACCATACTGCAGGATAACATTGCTTTGCGTCAAATCGATGGTCTTCGCAAATTCTTCCACCTGCTTCTTTTCTTCTTCCGTCAATGCGCTGTCATTCACATAAATCGGAACCACCTGTTTTTCCGGTTCGGTTACGACTTGTTGTTCTTCCTCTTTCTGCTCTTCCTCTGCATCCAGTGTTAATGTAATTTTATCTTCTGACATTAGTGAAGTACCTCCTTCTCTTTGATTAATCCTTCCTGTGCCATCATGTTTTCCAGAACTTTGATTTCTACGGAAACATCCGTTACTTCATCCTCAAACAAGGAATTGTATTGCTGGCGGAACGCTTCTTCCACCGTCTTCAGCATATTTTTGATTTTTTCTTTGGTCAGGCTGACGTTGCTGAACGTGTCATCCTTCGTATCCATTTCCGTATATTGCTGTAACAGATAGGACAAAGTCGGTAAATAATAAGAAATAAACTTCCGGATATCTTTGAGATTGCGCGGATTCTTTTTGACTTCCTTCAG
>JABUSI010000194.1 GCA_021442745.1 Erysipelotrichaceae bacterium
GCTTACGATTGTCCGCTGGATTCCATTCTGGACGTCGCAAAAGTACTGACTTCCGGTTATTTCAATGCCGCATCCGATTCGAATTATTATTACGGAGCAATCCTGGGAAACAAAGAAGCAGGCGTCAATGTAAAATATGCGTCCGATGCGTACTGGGGTGAAAAAGCCGCCGCTCACTACTACGCAATTGATAAATACCTCGGATTCAAGGATTACAATTCCTATACCATCGGTGTCACCAACAAGGAAGGCGTCAAAGCGTATAAAACCGCAGCCACCACAACCGTTTCCTACATTATGAACGGTGTCGGCAGAGTACTCAGAAACAATGCCGTATTGATCTGCGGAGAAGAGGGCGACTACTACAAGGTCATGGCCGATTATTCCTTATCCACTGCCAAAGACTGGACGGAAGGGGAATTCACTACCAAATACGACCTCGAAAACAACTACGTATACGTTAAAAAATCCAACATTACCGTCATCAATACGTCCAAGGGAAACATCCCGCTAAACAGCGAAGAGCTCAACAGTCTGCGGGTGGAATATCTGGATGAATACTATACCCTGGAAGCCAATGTCCAGACAAATATCTACTATGACATCTACAAACAGGCGGCATGGAATTCCACAATTGCCCAAGGGGCACGTCTGGTCGCCACCGAACGGGCTTACAACAACGACGGAGACGTCATGTATAAAGTCATCGTCAACCAGACAAACGGGAAAACCGGCTGGGTCAAAGCAGCCGACTGCAAGGAAATCACCGGCTCCTACGCCATCAAGTACAACAAGACACACGACGCTACAGCCGTAAAGGTATACGAATCCTACAACACTGACAACCAGGTTTCCACCGTCAAATACAACAATCAGGCGGTAGCAATTCTTTCCACGAAGACCGTCAATGACGTGAAATGGTATAAAATCTGTTACGCACCGACAACCAACGGTGTCGGCTGGGTCAAGGCATCCGGTTTCAAGACTGCCGTAAAACATACCGCACCGGAACCGACACAACCGGAAGAACCGGTGGATCCGGTGGATCCGGCAGATCCTGTGGAACCTGTTGACCCGACAGATCCCGTAGAACCGGTTGATCCTGTTGATCCTGTTGATCCGTCAGATCCGATTACACCAACCGATCCGATTGTTCCGGACGTTCCGGATTTCAGCACAAAAGAAAAGAAGACCGGTATGTATTATCTGCATAAGATTGAATTAAACGAAGACAAGAATATGCTGATTATACAAGGTCTGTTAGCAATTGAAGGCATCAAAAATGCACCGGACACCGCCATTCAGTTCTATCTGGAATGCACCAACCAGCAGACAAACGAAAAGTATTACATTCCGATGGACCGCTGGACAAATTCTTCCGAGTTTCCGTATAACGTAAACGACGTACCGGGGGTCAGGAAAGATTACTCCGGTGCCTGGTTTGAAGGATACGTCGATTTCGGCGTATTGCCAAGCGGTGATTACTCCGTCAACCTTCTGAACGTACAGGAAAAGTATTACTGCCGTCAGGTATTCAGCAATCCGTATTCCGTAACGATGAACCAGAGGTTCACCAACCTTGTCGGAGCCGGTGTGGAATTACGAACCAACTTCATGCTTAAGACGTTACCGATTGACGTATTCATCCGTCAGAACGGCCTGTTGTGCGCGGATGAAAAATCCACGTTCGACAATGCCTTCGTCGAATATTCTTCCCTGTCACTGGAAAACGGTAAGCTTTCCATCAAGGGTACCGCCTTCTCCATCGGAGGAGATTATCCGAAAGATGCGACCGTAAAACGAACCCTGGTGCTGGAAAACATCGAATCGTTTGAACGGAAAACATACGACATCGGTTCCACAACCAAAGGGGACTACAAAGTAACCTTACGGGTTGACGACCATTTAAGCAAAACCCGTGCCTGGTACGATGCTTCCGTAGATATTTCCTCTTTACCGGAAGGAACGTATGCGATGTATATCGTCACAACCGACAACAAGAATTTCACCGATTACGGCGAATTAGCCGACCCGTTCTTCCGGGATATTCAATCCACGATGACCGTCAATAAAAAAGTATATACGGTAACGTATAACGAAAAGAAGCGGAACCGGTTGGAACTGACAATAACCGCACAATAAAAGCGTATGGCTCAAAACCATACGCTTTTCTTTTCTGACAATTTATTCCTTTGATCGTAAGTAATCACTGAAACTTTCTGCCGGCAATTTACGATTACGATCCAACATTTTCTGCCAGATTACATTGCCGTCTGTTTCCGTAATTATTCCTTTATTCAAAGCTTCTTTCAGAATCATTCCGGTATCAATATGACGTATTCCATACTTTTCAACATAAACGGCAATATCACGATAATTATTACTGGCTAATATTCCGTTATACGTCTTTGCCAGCGCAATTCCCGCTGCTTCACCTTTCCCGATTGCTTTATTTCCGCTTCTTCCATTGAGTAATTCACGATATAGCGTATATTCCTCTGTTTTTGTGTCAATTCCTTTAATGAACGCTGCCTTTTTCGCTAGCAGAGCATCTGCTCTTTTCTTTAACTGCGGTACACGAGGGTTCGATAACTCGGTATATACCGGTTCAGGAAGAATAATTCTTCCGCCATATAGTTTTTCAAGGATATTTGTGTCATGAATCCAGAGAAAAGCAGATAAGCAATCCGTATCAAAAAATAAGTCTTCAGTCATTCAAATGGAATCCCTCCTCTTCGTCAAGATTATAAACAATGTCCGCTCTAAAGGCGTCAAGAAGTAATTCTTCTCTTTTACCGTTGGAAATCAGGTCTTTTTCAGAAAGCTGTTCAACTTTTCTGATATATTCCCCGGTTGTAAAATACTGCTTTTCTACCGGAAGAGGTATATAGAGTTCTTTCCCGAATCCAAGTGATGCTGCTTTTCTTGATACGGAACAAGACTGAAAGACACTTGCCTCATCCGCTGTTATTTTCCCGTCCTGTTTCAATCTGAATACCATTGCCATATGACTGATCTGAAAAAACTGTTCAGCTTCAATCACTCTTTCCAGATTCCATTCTTCTGCTTTTTCATCATATGCAAGCAGTGCGTCATAAGGCATTAAGAGATAACTTGCAAACCAGTCCGCTTCTTTTTCCGAATCCGATTTCGTATCTACCATACTCATATCACAGATTACCCGGTCCGTGTTTCTCTCATACAAGATATGATACAGCTCATGTGCCAGTGTAAACCGCTGTCTGCCATACGATGATTTCGAATTGATTCCGATAATGAAATCATTATTAATACATGTACACATACCGCTGATACGGTTAGAAAACGGATATCGTACAATGGTAATCTTTTTTTCTTTCCATCCGTTTACCAACGCAAAGATATCAATCGGGGAGTAACTGTCTTCGCCCAGCAATCTCCGTGTGCGAAGAGCCAGTGAATTCAATTCCTGCAATGATTTCATGTTACTCATCCTCCGTCAGTTTGTTCATATATCGCAGATTCATGGCAATTTTATTAATAGCGGCAATACTTTCCAAATCCTCCGCTTCCATTCCGTTGGAACGAAACGCAAAATTCAGCGGAATATATTCTTCACTTTCACCCAGAAGATACTCTTCCGTACACCCGAACAAACCGCATATCTTTTCAATCAACGAAACAGTCAGACTTCTGGAACCATTCTCTATTTTTGTGATCAGACTTTGGTCAACATGCAGATAGTTTGCCATCTGTTCCTGAGTAATTTTGCTTTCTTTACGAAGCTCCTTTAATCTCATGTTCATCTTTCCTTCAACCATACTATTATCCTCCTTCATGCATTCTCCTGTTCTTACCATACTATATACTTGTTATGTCATATTTTCAATTTTATAAATAATATATTTTATGACATTATCCTGTAAATCAATACGTTTCAGACATAAGAAAAGAACCGGTTGACACTCTTTCATTGAGTCCGGTTCTGTTTTCTTTTAGTTCTTCAGACTTTGTAACGGAGCAGGAATGCGTCCTTTCCGGTTAATCATGACTTCACAGGAAGAAGGATTGACCTTCATAACCGGGGCCATGCCCAGTAATCCGCCGAAGTTCAGTTCTTCTTTGTCCGTCTTTCCGATTGCCGGAATCACACGGACTGCTGTCGTTTTGGAGTTGATCATACCGATTGCCGCTTCATCGGCAATGATACCGGATATCGTAGCGGCAGAAGTATCTCCCGGTACGACAATCATATCCAGGCCAACGGAACAAACCGCTGTCATCGCTTCCAGTTTTTCAATCTTGAGACAACCGCTTCTTGCGGCATCAATCATACCGGCATCTTCGGATACCGGAATAAAGGCACCCGATAAACCTCCGACGGTACTGCTGGCCATGACACCGCCTTTTTTAACCGCATCGTTGAGCATCGCCAGACAAGCCGTTGTTCCCGGACCACCGCATTGTTCCAGACCCATCTCTTCCAGAATATGCGCTACGGAATCGCCTACGGCAGGCGTAGGAGCCAAGGACAAGTCAACAATACCGAATGGTACTCCCAATCGTTTTGACGCTTCACTGCCCACCAATTGTCCCATACGGGTGATCTTAAACGCCGTCCGTTTGATGACTTCGGCAACTTCATCCATCGTCGCATTCTTATCCAGCCGGGAAATGGCTGTCCGGACAACACCCGGACCGGATACCCCGACATGTAATTCCACATCTGCTTCTCCCTGACCATGGAATG
>JABUSI010000345.1 GCA_021442745.1 Erysipelotrichaceae bacterium
TGTAAAGGGGTGATGGTATGAACAGAGACATCCTGAAAGGAATCTTACTGGACCAGAAGGAAATGTATCTGAACCTTCCGTTTGTCAGAAGACAGTATGAACTGGAAAAGAATGTAAATTATTGTTTTACGGGAATTCGCAGAACGGGAAAATCCTATCTGATGTATCAGCAGATCCGGGAACTTCTATCGGATGGTATCTCGTTTTCTCAGATTGTATACGTTAACTTTGAAGATGAACGTTTGTTGGAGATGACATCGGATGATCTGAATACGATTCTGGAAATCGGTCTGGAATTGTCCGGCGCGGATCATAAACCATATCTGTTCCTTGATGAAATTCAAAACGTAACGGGCTGGGAAAAGTTCGTGAGAAGACTTGCCGATATGAAGTACCGCATCAGCATTACCGGCAGTAACAGTAAGATGCTCAGCCGGGAAATGGCATCCACCCTTGGCGGACGGTTTGTGATTGTGAACGTATACCCGTATTCGTTTCCGGAATACCTGGTTGCGATTGGGAAAGAGAAAAAACAATCGGATGTGCTGACAACGGCGGAAAGGGCAGATGTTCTGGCGGCGTATCAGCAATACGTTACGTACGGTGCTTTTCCGGAACTGGTTGATGTTGTCAATAAAAGAACGTTTTTAAGCAGTATTTATCAGACGGTATATCTTGGTGATATCATTATCCGGAATAAAATTATCAATGATTTTGCGGTAAAACTGATTCTGAAGAAAATAGCCGAATCCGTTTCCAGACCTCTGTCTTTCAGCCGGTTAGACAATATTGTGAAAAGTGCGGGTGCTTCCATCGGAAAACAAACGGTTATCAACTATGTCGGATACATGAAGGATTCGTATCTGCTGTTTTCTTTGAAAAACTACGCAGGAAAGCTTGTGAATAAGGAAACGTCACCGAAGTATTATTTTATGGATACCGGTTTACTGGGGCTGATGTTGCTGGATTGCCAATCGGCTCAACTGGAGAATCTGGTGGCGATAGAATTGATTCGCAGGTATGGAGTCGATAATGTATTCTATTTCGAGAATAAAATTGAAATGGATTTTTATGTTCCTTCGGAAAATCTGGCGATTCAGGTAAGTATGCAGGCACTGGAAAACCCGGATACCAGAGAACGGGAAACCAAAGCGTTTGTAAGTTTCCGGAATTTTATACCGGATACCAGATGTATTCTGATTACCAACAGTGAAGAAGAGGTTCTGGATTGTAACGGAATCAAGGTGGAAGTTGTTCCTGTCTGGAAGTGGTTATTAAACACAGAGAGTAAAAGGGGATCATAACGAACATTAAAAAATGATGTCAGTGGCATCATTTTTTTGTCTGAACTTCCCTTCATCTTCACAATAAAATCACATGAACATAAAAATATGTATATTCTTTTGCTTTAGGGTGCAAATGAGATATGAAAGCAAAGAAAATGCACCCTAAAATATGCAAAATAGTTGAAATTAGGGTGCAAAATAATATAATTTATATATAGAATGCACCCTAAAAGAGGAACGATATGGAAAATACAGTAATGGAACTAAGAGAACTTCTGCAACAAAAGGCAGAATTACAGGCGAGAATATCACAGATTCCTTATGACGGATATCCGGAAATAAAAGAGAATGCATCCGGGAGGTATCTGTATGTGCGTAAAAGAGAAAACGGGAAGAACAGGAGTGTGTACGTTAACGTATATTCACCGGAGTTGTACGATGCGCTGGTACGATATTCCCAACAACTGCGACAGTTGAGAAAAGAGTTGCGTAGCGTTGAGAAAAATCTTGCGCAGATGGGTTATGAAGAGTCCGAACTATCGCCGAGGGTACAATTAAATCTGGATTTTGCACGGGCAAATATGAAATCATGTATCTATGATCAGGCAATTCTGGAAGGGATATCCACTACGTTTCCGCAAACAGAGACGATTCTGGAAAACGGAGAGATTAATGGCATGAATGCTGATGACGTACAGAAGATTCTGAATCTGAAACGATCCTGGGAGTTTGTGTTGGATAAAGATGTGTTGTTGTCAAAAACGGATTATTATATGCTGACAGTCATCGCGAAACTGGTAAATGAAGGGTTCTTTATGGATGGCGGTAAGATTCGTTCTGTTCCTGTATATATCGGCGGGTCTGCGTATCGTCCTCCGATTCCTTATGAAACGGATGTCAGGCAAGCCGTTGACAGAATAGTAAGCAAAAAGGATGAACCGATAGATGTTGCCATTGATTTGTGTCTGTATTGCATGAAAACGCAGATATTTATTGACGGGAATAAAAGAGCATCCGTAATATTTGCGAATCAGTATCTGATATCCCGTGGAGGAGGATTGTTAATCATTTCCGAAGGCGACGTGCCGCAGTTTAAGTCTCTTCTTGTAAATTATTATGAAGACAAGGATTCCGGGCAGTTGAAACAGTTTATGAAGCAACAATGCTGGAAACAATTCTGAAACGAAAATAACCAACGGTGGTTGTTTTACTTTGCGATGTATTGTGATCAGAGGCCTTGATTGTTTCTCTGTTTGTTGAGAAACTAATATTTCGAAAAAGAAGAAAAATATCGTTAATAGCGAATACTTGCGTTTTCGTGCAAAACAGAGGTGTCTGAACTTGCGTTTTCGTGAAAAATCGATGGTTCTGAACTTGCGTTTTCGTGAAAATGTTAGTAAAATCAAGCTGAACAAGGAGGGTGTATATGTTGAAAAGGAAAATCTACAACCATCTTGTAAGGTGGAAAAACAGCAGTTGCGGTGCAACTGCCATGATGATTGACGGCGCACGACGAGTGGGTAAGAGTTATATTGCTGAAAAATTCGCTAAGGAACAGTATAGAAGTTATATCCTTGTTGATTTTGGGAAGGAAGAAAAAGACATATTGGATTTGTTTGTGAATGACAGTGCGGATCTTGATCTGTTTTTTGCCAAACTGTCAGCTTACTATTCTACCGTTTTGTATAATCGGGAATCGCTCATTATCTTTGACGAAGTACAACAATGTCCAAGGGCACGGCAACTTATAAAATATCTGGTTGAGGACGGAAGATATGATTATCTGGAAACAGGTTCTTTAATCCGTCTGAAAAAGAATGTGCAGGACATCATAATTCCATCGGAAGAAGAACATATTGAAATGTTCCCGCTGGATTTTGAAGAGTTTCTTTGGGCAATGGGAGACGAAGCAACGTATCCTGTAATAAGAACATGTTTTGATGCTAAAAAACCATTAGGTGCAGCATTGCATCGGAAAATCATGAATGATTTCCGTCAGTATTTGCTTGTGGGCGGTATGCCACAGTCTGTACTTGCTTATAGGAACGGCAAGAATTTTGAGGCTTCGGACACTGCAAAGCGAAGAATTCTGAAACTGTATCGTGATGATGTCGCGAAGTTTGCGGCTGGTTACGAGGATAAAGTATTTGCTGTTTTCGATAATATTCCGGGACAACTATCCAAAAAGGAGAAGAAATATAGAATCACTTCTCTTGATAAGCAGGCAAGATACAGAACGTATGAGGATTGCTTCATCTGGTTGAATGAGGCAATGGTTGTAAATACCTGCTTCAACTCGACAGATCCTCACGTGGGGCTTGCGCTGTGTGCTGACAATACAACTCAAAAGTGTTATATGGCGGATACAGGGTTGCTCGTTACCCATACTTTCAAAGATAAAAACTTCACGGATAATGAACTATATAAAGCAATTCTTTTCGATAAGTTAAATATTAATGAAGGAATGCTGATGGAAAACATAGTGGCGCAAATGCTTCGACACAAAAGAGAACGTTTGTACTTCTACTCTCGCTCCGACAACAAAGAACGGGAAAATCATATGGAAATTGATTTTCTGATTACCGAAGGAAAGAAAATATCACTTGTTGAAGTAAAATCCGGTAACTATCGGTCTCATTCATCACTTGATAAATTCCGCAGACACTTTTCGTCCGTAATCGGTAATTCCTATGTTCTTTACACCAAGGATGTAATGATAAAGGACGGAATCATTCATTTGCCGGTGTATATGGCAGAACTGTTATAAGATTTGTTTCAACATAGAGCTGCATAACGCGGCTTTTTTCACATGTCTGAAAAAAGCAAATAGTATACCATGCGTTTTTTCGAAATGTCAGAAAAACGGGAAATCAGCATGTTCTTCAAAATTCATTTATACAAAAAAATGTACATCAAAGGACGTGAAACGGATGGAAAACCCCGAAAAAATGACAATCGGGAAAAATAAATGTTATGATAAGCCCACTTTGAAAAATGGAAAGTGTGGTGTCGGAATGGATAAAGTGTTGAATTTGGTAGTGAATGAAGAAAATAAAGAGTTGTCGTTAAAGGATTGGTTGGATCTTTTGTGGGACCACTGCGACCAAAACGGGATACTGAAGTATGCCGGGAAGGTGTTTACGCACTGGGACGGTGAGATGATGGTTGCCCAGATGAACTGGACGCATGAGGACGTAGAGAAAACGTATGATGATTTCTGTGCGGTTTATGCGGAAGTCCGGAAGACCGGAGAATGGAATGTGCCGTCCGTTAGAGACGTGTTAAACAAGTACTTTATTTTTAGTCAATCGGAGGTCTATATGAATTCCAGACATTTGTGTGAAATGATTCAGCAGGGTGAAAAGGAGGAAGAAATCGCTGAACAGGCAAGATTGCTGCTGCTGTCCATGGCAATTGAAAGACACGTAAAAAATTTGA
>JABUSI010000281.1 GCA_021442745.1 Erysipelotrichaceae bacterium
TGTTTATCTTCTGAAACAGATAAAAAGTAACTGAGTTTTTTATGCTGACTGATAACATTTTTTATTCGGTTAAAACCGACTCGGTTTAAACCGAATAAAAATTTACATCTTGCATAATCTGTGTTATAGTGAAATTGGCTAAAATGAACAGAGGGGAGACGAGATTGTGATGGAGTTTATCGGACGCAGTGCGGAACTACAAAAACTACAGAATCAGGTTCGTACGAATAACTTTTCCTTTTCTTTGATATATGGAAGACGTAGGGTCGGAAAAAGTGAACTGGTGCATCAGCTTCTGAAAACAACAGAGGTAAAGAGCATCTATTTCGAATGTAAGCAGGTAGCTGAAGCGAATAACGCAAAAAGTCTGGGAGAGATTGTGTCGGAGTGCCTGGGATTGCCACAGCTTGGATATACGGATATGGAATCGTTACTGAAATATCTGTTTCGGTATGCGGAAAACGAAAATCTTGTGCTGGTGCTGGATGAATACCCGTATCTGCGGCAATCGGTAAAAGGAATGGACAGTATCCTGCAATCCCTGATTGATACGTATCGTACGGAATCCAAACTGAAGATTATTATTTTAGGTTCGTATGTGGAAATTATGAAATCGTTGATAGAACATTCCAATCCGTTGTATGGCCGGGTGGATCTTGTCATTCATCTGAAACCGATGGACTATTACGAGTCTTCTTTGTTTTATCCGGGATTTTCTTCGGAGGATAAGGTTCGCATTTATTCCGTTTTCGGCGGGATTCCCTACTACAATCAATTGGTAGATGATACGAAGAGTGTAAAGGAAAACATCATGGAATTGATTGCTTCCCCGCAGGCACGGTTTGAGAATGAGGTAACCGGATATCTGAATGCGGAAATCAAAAAGATAATGAATGCGAATGAAGTGTTTGAAGCACTGGCGAAAGGGTATACCAAATACAGTGATATTCTTTCCCAATCGCATGTTTCCAGCGGACCGACGTTGATTGACGTTCTGGAGAAATTGATTTCAATGGAAATCGTGGAGAAAACGGTACCGATTAATGCCGGTGACAACAAGAAAAGAGCGGGGTATGAGATTGCGGATAATCTGTCTTTGTTCTATTACCGGTATATATTCAAGTATTCTTCCCAGATGAAAATCATGGATCCGGATGTATTCTATACCAGATACATTGAGAACGATTTTGAAACGCAGTATGTTCCTTTGCGGTTTGAGAAAATATGCAAGCAGTACCTGATTAGGGAAAACCGGGCAGGGAGAATAGAACCGGTGATTGAGAAAATCGGTAAGTACTATTTTGACAATCCGAAAGAACATAAAAACGGTGAGTTTGATATCGTGACGGAAGATGAAAACGGATTTGTGTTCTATGAAGTGAAATTCCGGAAAATGCCGGTTACGGAATCCATGGTACAACAGGAAATTTCACAGGTGGAAGAGACGGGATTGAACTGCTACAAGTATGTGTTCTTTACCCGGAACGGTTTGGAAGCAAATTGTAAAAATGTGGAGGAGATTTCACTGGAAACTCTGTATAAATAACAAAAGCGTGGTGAATTCCACGCTTTTGTGTTAGTTGATTCTGTTATTCAGTTTCTTCTTCAAAAGAAGGACTAAGACGATGGATGCACCTAACAGGATCAGTAAGCTGTTGAACAGGTTGTAGATGCTGTTGTCGGCGGTATCCGGAAGTTTGGATTCGGAGTCGTCGTAGTTGGTGATCAGTACGCCTTTGCGCTTCTTGCCACTGATGGTTTTGGTAGTAATACCGGTGACGCTTTCGACTTTGTAGTCGCCGTCACTACCGAGAATGACGGTAATGGTTACGGTATGCGTTGTGGTATCAAAAGTAATGTTTTCATAGCCCGGTTGTCCGGTGTAATCTTCTTCGGTTACCAGATACGTATAGGTTCCCGGTTCACTGAAGGTTGCGGTGCCGAAACTTGCATAGCCGGCTCCGGTTACGGAGATTCTTGATTTTTCAAATGCCGGGGCATCATTTACCGCTTCCACATTGAAATAGAATTTCTGTTTGGTCGGTACGACGCCTTTGGCTGCCTTGACGTCTTTTAAGACGTTGAGCGTGTAGGTTGCAGGTAACGGGGTATGATTGTAGGTATTGATGAGATCGTAGCCGTATACCTCTGTATCGTAGTATTTTACGGTATTTTCTGTAATCGTATAGACGATTTCCGTACCGTTCTGATACTTTGGCAAGCCGGACCATGTCCATTCCCATTTTCCTTTGGCGTTTGGTTTTACGGTCTTCTTGACGGTCACACCGGATAAGGTGATTTCCTTGCCGTCAACCGCTGCATGCAGGCGTACGGTAATGGATGCCGGACGACGGTTGAATTCGTTGTCGTTGTCATTCCATGTTTTGGTACCGTGTACTTCGGTTGTTTCCGGGGTATGGGTATTGGTGATGGTGAAGGAAGTATCCGCAGAACCTTTGACGGTAAAGCTGTAGGTTCCCGGACCATCCGTACCGGTGACTTCGTTTGTCAGCTCTTCGGTTACGGTGTAGACGATAGCGGTTCCGTTTTCATATTTCGGTAAACCGGTGAAGTTCCATTTCCAGTTCTTGGTTGCGTCGGTTTCGGTGGATTTGATGGTTTCCCCGTTTTTCTGCAACAGAACGGTGATGGTTTCCGGACGGATGCCGTCCTGGTTGTTGCCGTCTTTCCATACTTTGGAACCCTTGATTTCGATGAGTTCCGGAGTATGGGTATTCTTGACGGTAAAGCCGGTTCCGCTTGCGGTGATTTCGTAAGCGTAGGTGCCTTTGCCGTCGGTACCGGTAATGACTTTCGTCTTGGTTTCCTTGACGGTGTAGACAATCTTCTTGCCGTTGTCGTATTCCGGTAATTCGTTAAAGGAACCGGACCAGCTGTTGTCTTCATTCAGTTTCAGTGTCTTGCCGGTGTCCTTTCCGTCCGCATACAGCTTGATGGTGACGGATGCCGGACGAATGCCGTCCTGGTTATCATTGTCTGACCAGATCTTGGTTACCGGGATGTTAATGGTATTCGGTGAATACTTGTTGGTAATGGTAAAGCCGTCTTTGGCATTACCGGTGATTTCGGTACTGTATAACGTGGAACCGTCTTCCATAATCGGTTCTTCGGAAACGGTATAGGTGATTTCCTTGCCGTCTTCGTATTTCGGAAGATCGGTCCATTCGAACGTCCACTTGTTTTTGGACATGCTGCCGGATACAACCTGAGTCTGCGTGTTTATGACTTCCCCGTTTTTCAGAAGATATACGGTAATGGATGCCGGACGCTTGCCGTCGTTGTTGCTGTCATCTTTCCATACTTTTGTGCCGTCGATGGAAATGGTTGCCGGCGTATGGGTATTGGTAATCGTAAAGCCGTCGGTAACATTGCCCGTCACTTCGCCGGTGTAGTATTTTTCCGTTGTTGTGTCTAACGTTTCGGAAATCTGGTAAGCGATGACTTTGTTGTTGTCGTCATACTTCGGTAAGTCGGTGAATTCAAAGTGCCAGTTCGGATCGGTCAGTTTCCGTGTGTCAGTGATCTTTCCTTTGACAACCAGATTGACGGTGATGGATGCCGGCCGTTTGCCGTCCTGATTGTCGTTGTCGTCCCATTCTTTGTCACCTTCAATGTTGATGGTTTCGTAGTTGGTTACGATAAACTGGTTCGGGTCTTCTTCCTGATTGACAACTTTGTTGGTAATCTTGGAAATATAGCCTTCGGTTTCTTCTTCTTCAATCGTATACTCAATGGCTGTGCCGTCGTTGTATTGGTTCAGGTTCTTGAACGTACCCTTCCAGTTGTTGTCGTCATTGAGTGTTACCGTCTTACCGGTGTTTCTGCCATCTGCGTACAAGTGTACGGTTACGTCATCGTGCGTTGTCTTGCCACCGTCACGCCATACCTTTTCGACGGTAATGTCGACGGTCAGCGGTACGATACCCATATCCAGGTTATCGGCTGTGTATGGAGATACGATGATGGATTCGACATCCGGTAATTCGATGTGTTCGATGACACCACCGGTCAATATTTCTTTTTTATTCACGATTTCGGTGGCATCGGAGTTGACGGTATCGGATACGCCTTCCTTCTTGGTGGCGGTTGCCCGGTAGTAGGTTAAGACTTCGTTCGGATCGCTGAACAGTACAACGTATTCACCTTCCGGTAAGTCGATGAACTTGTATTGTCCGGCTTCTCCGGTTGTTGTTTCACACAGTTGGTCCATCAGGTTTTTCACGGTCTTGGCCTTGCTGCCGTTTTCCTTGTAGTCTTTCTGGGTAACCAGACGTACAGCTACATCCGGTACGCGGGCTTCGGTTTCTTTCCGCTTGCCGTCTTTGTTGGCATCAATCCAGACAACGCCGGCAATCTGACGGGATACGATGTATGCCGTTGCGCTGTTGACGCTGTCGAGCATGGAAATCTGGTTGACGAACCGGTCGTTTGGCAACGCATTGTATGGCGTAACGGAAACGTCGGCTTTGGTCATCTTACTGGATTTCAGATTGCCGTAAATAGCCCATGCTGTAATCTGATTTTCACCGGTTGTCAAATCCTCCGGTAACGTTACCGTTCCGTCGGATTGAATGGCTGCCGTATTCCAGATTGCATAATCGGTTAGTTTCTTGTTTTTCCATTCGGCTGCCGTGGTATCCTTGCAGGATTCGTCTGTCGTATAGAAGAACGTCAGACC
>JABUSI010000310.1 GCA_021442745.1 Erysipelotrichaceae bacterium
TATGCGCTGGAATTAAGCATTCTGGAATATCTGCCGATGTATGGCAGGGATACGTTTATTTTTACGGAAGAAAGCGTTGTGTTCGATGACGACCGGATGGAATTTTTAACATCAGGCCGTGACCGGATGAGCGTTGTAGGAAGGAAGTAGTTGTATGGAGTTCGATATCACCAAACGTCACTGTTACTATTTCAACGAATGTGCGAAGATTCCTCACGGTTCCTATAACGAAAAAGGAATCAGTGACTGGCTGGTCCGGTTTGCGAAGGATCACAACCTGGAATACAAGCAGGATGAAGTGTGGAACGTCATTATGTACAAACCGGCTTCGGTCGGGTATGAGGATGCCGAACCGTTGATTCTGCAGGCACATACGGATATGGTGGCGGAGAAGAACAAGGATTCTGCCCATGATTTTGAAAAGGATCCGCTGCAGTTGTACGTGGAAGACGGATGGTTGCACGCGAAAGGAACAACGTTAGGTGCGGATGATTGTACCGGTGTTGCCTATATGCTGGCAATTCTGGAAGATGATGACCTGCCGCATCCGCCGTTAACCTGTATTTTCACAACGATGGAAGAAGTCGGATTGTTCGGTGCGATGGCACTGAAACCGGAAGATATCCGTGGTAAGCGGATGATCAGTCTGGATGGCGGCGGAGAAACGAGTACGTTATTGACCAGTGCCGGGGGTATTCAGGTGGATCTGACGTATGAGACAGTAACGGAACCGAACAAAGATACGACTTATGCCGTAAGGGTACGGGGATTGACCGGCGGACATTCCGGCGGAGAAATCAATAAGGAAAAAGGAAATGCCAACGTGATTGCGGCAAGAGTTCTGAAAGAATTACAAAGTGTTGCGGATATTCGTCTTGTTTCGTTTGAGGGCGGTTTAAAGGGCAATGCGATACCGCGGGAAGCGGATGTGGTATTTACTTCCGCTGCGGATAAAAACGTTGTGGAGGCCTCTGTGAAAGCGAGCGAGGCGGCTGTGAAGGAAGAACTGGAATTCAGCGATGCCGGATTCCATCTGGAATTCGAGACGGTTAAACCGGTAACGGAAAGAATGACGGCAGCATGTACGGAAGATGTTCTGGATTTTGCGTATCTGATGCCAAACGGATTCCAGCACAAATCCATGGCGATTGAAGGGTTGACGGTAACGTCATTGAATCTGGGAATCGTCACGACCAAAGACAATACGGTATCCTATACGGTTACCATACGCAGTGCCATGGACAGCGGTGTGACCAATCTGGTAAACGTATTGAAAACGTTAGCGAAGCGGACAAACTGGAAGATGGAAACCAGTGCGGCGTATCCGGGATGGAATTATTCCCCGGTATCACCGTTACGGGATACGTATGATAAAGTATGTCAGGAAATTTACGGAAAACCGTTGCAGCTGATTGCGGCGCACGGCGGTTGCGAATGCGGTGTGTTTAAGGGCTTTGTGCCGGAAATGGATATCGTTTCCTGTGGTCCGGTGGCGATGAACGTACATACTCCGCAGGAAAAACTGAATCTGGAATCCTTTGACCGTACGTATACATTGTTGTGTAACATTGTAAAGGAGTGCAGGTAATATGAATCAGGTACGACTGGAAAAATATGCCAGAGCGCTGCTTCAGATCGGTGTGAATCTGCAACCGGGGGAAACACTGGTTTTGCAGACGATTACGGAAGCGATGGATCTGGCAAGAGAGATTACGAAGCAGGCATTTGCGATGGGAGCAAAGGATGTCGTCGTACACATTGACGATCCTCAGATCAACCATCTGCGTGCCAAAAACTGTACGGTGGAAACCTTACGGGACGTACCGGACTGGAAAAAGGAAAGCCTGGATTATTATTTCCGCAAAGGAAACGTGGTACAGATGGGCTTGATGGCAAGTTATCCGACGTTAAACGATGACGTACCGGTGGAACAGCTTCTGGCACAGAATTATGCGTCAAACGAAGTACGGAACGTGGTCCGGCATTACATTCATAACGGAACCCTGAAATGGACGGGAACGGTCATTGCGTCGCAGAACTGGGCAAACAAACTGTATCCGGATTTGTCCGAAGAAGAAGCGTTTGCGAAACTGGAAGACGAATTGTGTCAGACGATGCGGGTGGATGACTCGACCGATCCGGTGGAAAACTGGCATGCGCATTGTGAAGAAATGGGAAAGATTTCCGCAAAACTGAACGAATACAACTTCAAGTCTTTGCATATGACGACGGAACTGGGTACGGATATTACGATGGATCTGGTAGAAGGTCATATCTGGACCAGTGCGGCGGATATGGGTTCTTCCAAAGTAAATGCACCATACGTTGCCAATATGCCGACGGAAGAAATCTTTACCGATCCGGACTATCGGACGGTAAACGGCATTGCCTATGCGAGCTTCCCGTTGATGATGAGCGGAAAACTGGTGACAGATTTCAGCATTACTTTTAAAGACGGTAAGGCGGTGGATTGTCATGCGTCGGCCAACGAAGAATGTTTACGGGATGCGTTGTTTAAGAATGAACAGACGCGGTGTTTAGGAGAAGTGGCACTGGTATCCAAGCGGTCACCGATTAAATTAATGAATCACGTGTTCTATAACGGACTGATTGATGAAAATGCGGCATGCCATCTGGCATTCGGAACCAGTTTCCCTAGCAATATCAAGGGCGGTTCCGATATGACAAGCGAACAGTTGCTGGCACACGGTGTAAACGTGGCAACCAGTCATAACGATTTTATGGTCGGTACACCGGATGCGAAGATTGTCGGAATCACACATGACGGAAAAGAAGTCACCATCATGGAACACGGGGATTTTGTGATCTGAAAAAACAGAAGAATGCGGTTTTCGCATTCTTTTTGTATAATGAACGGTGTGAGGTACAGTCATGTTAGAAAGAATATTACAGGATATCGACAAAAACAGAGAGGAATTGATTGACGGGTTACGGCAATTGATTTCAATGGGAAGCAGTGACGGAAAAGCGACCGAGGCGCAGCAGTTTGTGCAGAAGCAGCTGCGTGATATGGGTTTTTCCGTGGAATGTTTCCGTCAGGATGAAAGAGTGAAAGATCTTCCGGATTATGTACCGTATGATATTATGTACGATCCGGGTGCGTATAACGTTGCCGGTGTGTTAAAGGGAACGGGGAAAGCGGATTCCCTGATGCTGTTTGCGCACATCGATACGGAAGCCGAAGAGTATTTCGGGTTGTTTGACAATCCGTATGAGTCGTATGTTTCCAACGGAAAGATATACGGACTGGGTGCCAGTGACGATAAGGGCGGTGTGGCGATGATGCTGTATGCGGTGAAGTATGTGAAGAAGTATCTTCCCAAACTGCCGTATGATGTAACCGTGCTGTCAATTATGGGAAAACATGGCGGGGCGTTCGGTACTTTATCGGCACTGGTCAAAGGATATGGCGCAAAAAATTCGATTTATCTGCATCCGGCGGAAACGGGACACGGGTTTGCGGAAATCAAGAACATATCGTTAGGGGTTGTGGATTTCGACATAACGGTAACGGGAAAACAGGGGTTGGCACACGATGATTTGTCAACCGGTACGAATGCAAGCGTACTGGCAGGTACGGTTGTTATGTATCTGGAAGAGTATAACCAAAAGATGCGGAAACAGTATACGTTTGACTTCGGGTCGTTTGCGGGACAACCTTCGTTTATATTGAACGTGGGAAGCATTGTTTCCGAAGGAGATTACGGAGAAATCCCTCAGAAAGCAACCATCAGGGTACGTTGCCGGTTTTTTAAGCCGATGACGATAGAGAGTGTTACGGAAAGTATGACGGAATATCTGCGGAAAAAATGTGACGGCAGCATGGTTTCGTTTGATGATCTGACCATACAGAAAGGAAATTTCCGGGCAACGCCGGCAATGACAGACACCGGCCATCCGTTTGTACAGCTGATTGAAAAGAACATTACGCACATCACGGGAATTACGGACTTTATCCATCAGTATCACGGTGGCAGTGATATCCGTTTGCCGATTCTGTATGGTGACAGCAACTGTGTGGGAATCGGCCCGGCCTGCGTTTTACCCCCAAAAGGAAGCAACGAAAGGGAATGGATCAGTGTGGAGGATTATATCAACGGCGTAAAGATTCTGGCTTCTGTTCTGTATAACTATTCGTTGTATGCACAGAAAGAGTAGTATAATACCTTTTGGAAAAGAGAGGACAATTTGTGAAGAAAACGGTTTTATGTTTACCGGCATCTGCCTTTTGGTTACAGGAATATGCCGATGTTTTAGCAGCATCACAAAAGGAAAACAATGAATAAGGATAAACTGCTGAAGGATCTGTTTTCGGGCGTGATGCTGGGGATTGTGCTGTGGTGTATCATGTTCGGAGTCAGTCTTGTGATAAATACGGATACTGACAGATTGCTGCCGGTCTTTCTGATTGTGCCGGTTGCCGGGGTTTTGGGTTACGTTGTGATCAAGGCGTCGGGGGATCAGAAAAAAGCCAATGAAATGTTGTCTTTGTTGAATTCCGGACAGTATGAGGCATATCTGTCACGGATGGAATCGTATCTGAAAAAGGATTCGTCTTCCGCGTTGAGCGGCTTGTTACGGGTAAACGGTTCGGTTGCGTATATTAAACTGGGACGGTTTGAAGAAGCCATTG
>JABUSI010000124.1 GCA_021442745.1 Erysipelotrichaceae bacterium
GGTTGTTGTGTTAGACCGTGGCGGTGCGATTCAGGGAAGACGGATTGACTTGTTTATCGGCTTGCAGACCGATATGCAGATCGGATACGGAAAATGGAAAACGAGTAAGAAAACCAAAGCGACCATCATTAAGTTCGGGAAGTGGACAACCAATTCCCTGGGTCAGAGAGGATGCAAATTGTAGAAGACGTATGAAACCAAGAATAGATGATCTGATTGTTGTGGAAGGAAAAAACGATGCGTTTCGGATCCGGCAGGTGTTTGATGCCGATATTCTGATTACCGGCGGACTGGCAATGCCGGAAGAGACGATGAATTCGTTACGGGAAATCGCAAAAATCCGCGGGGTGATTGTGTTTACGGACCCGGATGGTCCGGGAAACCGGATTCGTCATGCCGTCAGTGAGATTGTCCCTGACTGCAAGCATGCGTACGTGCAGGCAAAAAATTCCCGCTTCGGACATAAGGTCGGAGTGGAACATGCGTCACCGGATGATATCCGGGAAGCATTGCAGAATCTGTCCAAACATCAGGTTACGGAAATTACCTTGAGTAGTGAAGATTACATCTGCCTGGGATTATCCGGAGGTATTGACAGCAAAGAAAAACGACAGAAGGTAGCCGAAGCGTTGCACATCGGCTATGCCAACGGGAAAACGTTTTATAAACGCCTGAATATGGTTCGGGCAGACCGGGAAACGGTAGAAAGGATTTTGGCCGATGAAAGCGATTGCCACAGTATCCAGGACGAAAGAAATTCTGGAAAAATATGAACTCAATGCCAAGAAGAAATTCGGTCAGAACTTTTTAACCGAACCGTCGGTTGTGGAACGGATTGCGGACAGCATTCCGAAAGGAACAAAACGCTGCGCCATTGAAATCGGTCCGGGAATAGGGGCATTGACGGAACAGCTGGCATTGCGTTGTGAGAAAGTCATTGCGTATGAAATCGATGATGACCTGTTACCGGTACTGGCGGAAACGATGGCACCGTATCCGCACGTGGAAATACGGCATCAGGACTTTTTAACGGTGGATCTGAATGCCCTGGTAAGCGAACTGGAAGAGGAAGGATATACCCCGGTAGTCTGTGCCAATCTGCCGTACTACATTACCACGCCGATTTTATTCCATCTTTTTGAAGCTGAGAAACAGGTATCCAGTATTACGGTTATGATGCAGAAGGAAGTGGCGGACCGTTTTGTGGCGAAGCCGTCCACCAAGGACTACAATGCCCTGACGGTCATTACCCAATACGTAGCCGACTGTAAGATGGTGATGAAAGTACCGAAGGAAGTGTTCAATCCGCGTCCGCATGTAGACAGTGCGGTGGTACAGTTTACGTTACGGAAATATCCGCGGGTTGCGAAAGACCACGGACAGTTTGTGGAACTGGTCAAAGGATGTTTTACCCAGAGAAGAAAAACGATTCTGAATAACTTTACCGGTGTTGTTCGTAACAAGGATCTGGCAAAAGAATTGTTAGAGAAGGCAGAAATCGATCCTTCCCGTCGTTCCGAAACGTGTACGCTGGAGGAATTCCTGACGTTGTATGAGGTAACATACCATGATTGAGAAGGCGTATGCGAAACTGAATCTGTCATTGAATGTCGTCCGTAAAAGGTCAGACGGGTATCACGAACTGGAAATGGTGATGGTACCGTTGGAGTTGCACGATACACTGGAAGCGGAACTTGCGGAAACGACAACCCTGACAGGTAACGAAAAGATGCCGATGGACGAGTCGAATACAATCCTGAAAGCCATCAGGGTGTTACGTGACCGGTATCATTTTACGGAGAATTTCCGGGTTACGGTGCAGAAACGGATTCCGATGCAAGCCGGTTTAGCCGGCGGAAGCAGCGATGGCGCTGCGATGCTGAGGCTTTTGAACAGATTGCTGCATCTGGATATCTGTGAGGAAGAACTGTGCGCCATCGGGAAGGAAATCGGAGCGGATGTTCCTTTCTGCGTCGCCGCTAAACCGGCCGTTGTCAAAGGCATCGGGGAACAGCTGGAGTTTTTTGAGATACCGGGGCAGTGGCATGTGTTGCTGGTGAAACCGGAAGAGGGAGTCAGTACGAAACGAGCGTTTGAAAGTCTGGTGTTTGATGAAAATCTGCCGCATCCCGATCCGTATCGGGTGAAAGAGGCGCTTTTGACGCAAAAGGACGGGTTATTGAAGGAACATATGTTAAATACGCTCGAGTCCTCTGCCGTGGCGATGGTTCCGGTGATTGCGACCATTAAAAAAGAGTGTGAAGAACTGGGGTTACAACACGTACTGATGTCCGGCAGCGGATCGACCGTTTTTGCGCTTTCACGTAAGGAAGAAACGGTGAAAAAGGCGTATGACAGATTAAAAGAGAAATATGCGTTTGTGTGTGTCACAAAGGTGTTGAATTAAAGTACGGTTCGTAAGACAATAGAGTAGGAATGGGGGAATAACCATGCGATCAGCAATAGTCATGGCTGCGGGAAAAGGAACGCGTATGATGTCGAATAAGACAAAGACGATGCATCAGTTGTTTGATAAACCGATGATCGGCCATGTATATGCGCATCTGAAGAAAGCGAATATCGACCGGATTGTGATGGTTGTCGGTCATGGTGCCGAGCAGATTCAGGAGTATCTGAAGGATACGGTCGAATATGCGATACAACAGCCGCAGTTGGGTACGGGTCATGCCGTAATGCAGGCACAGCAATTGAAAAATGAAAGCGGAAAGACGCTGATTTTCAACGGGGATTGTCCGCTGGTACAGCCTGAAACGATCGAACGGCTGTTTGAGGAAAGCGGGAATGCACAGTTTGCGGTACTGACAACGGTACTGGACGATCCGGCACGGTACGGAAGAATTGTCCGGAATGCGGACGGTTCGGTACAGAAAATTGTGGAATTCAAGGATTGTGACGAAGAAGAAAAGAAAATTCGGGAAATCAACGTCGGTATTTACTGTGTGGATAACGAACTGTTGTGGAAGTATCTGCCGGAATTGTCGGACGACAATGCCGCAAAGGAATATTACGTAACCGACCTGGTGGAAATCTTTCTGAAGCACGGTCATACGGTAACGGCGGTAGTCGGTTCGGATCCGAAGGAAATGATCGGAATCAATGACCGGAAGATGCTGGCGGAAGCAACAAAGTATCTGCAAAGCAGAGTCAATACGTACTGGATGGAACACGGGGTAACCTTGCTGGATCCGGCAACGACGTTTATTTCCGAGGATACCGTCATCGGAACGGATACGGTCATTTATCCGGGTGTTGTGATGCAGGGTGCCAATACCATCGGGGAAGAATGCACGTTGTATCCGGGTTGTTTCTTTGAAAATGTGACCATCGGAAACGGTACGACCATCATCAGTTCCCGCATTACGGACAGTATTGTGGGCAACCATACGACGGTCGGTCCGAACTCTCATTTACGGAATCACAGTGAACTGGCAGATGACGTAAGAATTGGTAATTTTGTTGAACTCAAAAACACAAAATTAGGGTATAATACCAAGTGTGCGCATCTGACATATCTTGGTGACAGTGACGTAGGAGCCAAAGTTAATTTCGGTTGCGGTGTGGTTACCGTGAATTATGACGGGAAACATAAGTTCCGTACGGAAATTGAGGATGGTGCCTTTATCGGCAGTAACGTAAACCTGATTGCGCCGGTGCATGTAGGGAAAAATGCCCTGCTGGCGGCAGGTTCTACGATTAACCAGGATGTGGAAGACGGAGACATGGCGATAGCCAGACCGCGGCAGATGGTCAAAAAAGGCTATGGCGACCAATACAAAAAGAAATAAACACAGGAGAGAGAACAACATGGGAAAAGACATTATCGTATTCGCGCTGTCTAGCAGCGTTGAACTTGCGAAAGAGATTGTCGGGTATTTGGGATTATCTTTAGGGGACTGTGACGTTACTCATTTTGCGGACGGGGAAATTCTTGTGGAACCGCAGGAATCTGTCCGGGGTAAACACGTATACATTATTCAGTCTACGTGCGGGCCTGTTTCAGAGAATTTAATGGAAATCCTGGTTTGTCTGGATGCTTGCAAGCGGGCAAGTGCCGGAGAAATTACGGTAGTGACTCCGTATTACGGGTATGCAAGACAGGATCGCAAAGCGAGAGCCCGTCAGCCGATTACTTCCCGTCTGGTAGCGGATTTATTGCAGGTAGCCGGTGCGAACCGTGTGGTTGTGGTAGATTTGCATGCCGCTCAGATTCAGGGATTCTTTAATGTCCCGATTGATAACCTGACAGCTGTTCCGATGTTGGGGCAATATTTCAAACATCTTCCGATCAACCATGATGATCTTGTCGTTGTTTCTCCGGATCACGGCGGAACGGGACGGGCAAGACAATTGGGTGACGTATTGGATGTACCGATTGCGATTATTGATAAGAGAAGACCGAAACCGAACGTATGCGAAGCTATGAATGTCATCGGTGATGTCAAGGATAAAGTCTGTATCGTGGTAGACGATATCTGCGATACGGCCGGTTCTCTGGTAGCCGGATGCAAAATCCTGGAAAAATACGGAGCGAAGGAAATTTACGCAACCGTAACCCATGGTATTTTCTCCAAGGATGCCATTCAGAAGAAGATGTGC
>JABUSI010000240.1 GCA_021442745.1 Erysipelotrichaceae bacterium
TCCGTCACGCCATCCGTATACAGGAATACGTAATCACCCGGAGCCATATCAAATTCCTGATCGTGATATCGGATACCTTCCATACCCGCCAGGACAAATCCTCTTTTCGGTTTCAGATAACGGAAACCCTCTCCTCTGTGATACAGAAGCGGTGGATTATGGCCGGCATTAGCAAAGTGAACTTTACCGGTTTTGAGGTCAGCCTCACACATAAAGCACGTCACAAACATACCGGCTTCGTTGGTTTCACACAGTTTTTCATTCGTAATATCAAGAACTTTATCAGGGGAACTTCCAAGTTCCGCATAACTTTTCAGAAAGGTTTTTGCGGTCATCATGAACATTGCTGCCGGAATCCCCTTACCGGATACGTCGGCAACCAGAAATACCATTTTATGTTTCCCGGTTGGATAGAAGTCATAGAAATCTCCGCCGACTTCCTTCGCCGGATCCATGCTTGCGAAAATATCAAAATCATGCCGGTTCGGATATGCCGGGAATACACTTGGTAAAGCAGAATGCTGAATGGTTCTGGCAAACTCCAGTTCCTGGTCAATGCGTTCTTCCGCTTCCTGAATATACTGCTTCAACCGGGCAACCGTCTCGTTGATATCCTTCGACAACAACTCAAATTCGTTATGAGATTGTACGTCCACCACCGTATCCAGATTTCCGCTGGTAATCTCGCTGAGTTTTTCGTTAATCTTATCGATATTCCGCAGAATCAACCTCCGGATCAAAACGAAAATATTGATAAAGATTGACGCAAACAACAAAATATCAAAACACACCGTCAGTAACCAGGTAACGTTCTGGAAAATGGTAGCCTCTTCAATCGGAACATACGTAATGACAATGTATCCGTCAATATACTCGTACATACCATACACAGGAACGTTTTCCCCATCAATCGGCAGGGAACTTTCAAAGAAATTCTCCGGCATTTTGTCAACCTGCTGCCGGTTCATCTGCTCGATGTCAATAATCTGATTCTTATTGTACTGCTTACCGTTCAGCACTACTCTCATATAATCCATCTCACCCTGCGGATTGTTCACAACATCACAGACGATAATACCGCCGTCGCTGCCGATATGCCAGGTAAAATCGTTTTCAATAAAGGATTCGATTCCACCGTCATCTTCAATCTTTCTCTTCAGATCACTCAGATTCCGGCTCAGACTGGCTTCCGTCTGCCGCAAACCGAGTCGTTTCTGCATAATATACATACCAAAAGTCGTTACCACGAAAGCGGAAAGGATACAAGCCAAAAGACCGTTCCGGAATGCCGTAGTCAGATTCTTTCCCCGTAAGGAAGGGAAAACCTGATCACCGGAAATCCATGCACACAGCAAGGCAGCCACCATAACCGTAAATCCGTTTCCCAATACCATCGGAACAATAACCTGACGCAGAATAACGTAGCCCTGCTGCATCGCATCCAGGCGGAACACAAAGACAAGAATCATGTGGAAGATTTCAATCGTAATGCCGAGTGCACAGCTTCCAAGCCACGACGGGCGCTTGTCCTCAAACAGATATTCCCGTGCCAGTGCACCGAAAATACCGGCAGCTATCGTACCAAAAGTACAGGCAAGCCGGGTAAATCCTCCGGGACTGGTTGGTAAAAACATGACACTGAGCCATTCGGCAGAAAATACCTGTTGAATCGGAGCACCCCAGAAAAAGCGGTAAATTCCTCCGATCAGACCGGCAATCACACCGGCATTCGGTCCGAACATAAGACCGGCTGACAGCGGTGCGGCATCGCGTACATTGCAGATGGCACCGTTGATATTCGTTCCGTAATCGGATGCTATACAAGCGGATATTCCAAGCAGAATACCGGCAACAAGCTGTCGTTTCCACGGTTTCTGCTGCCCGTAAGCTGTTTTATTCTCCATCCAGGAGAGTATCGTCACCAGAATAACGGTGACGGATGCGGTTAACACTAACTCCATACTGTTTCCTTTTCTCCCGGCTTTAACCGGGTCACTGACAATTCCCGCAGGCGCTGAAAAATATCGCTTCCACACAGGAACAAGGTGTAAAAAATACCCATTTAATTATAGTAAAATGCACGTAAAACAGTCAATGGAAAAGACGGTGATTGACAAAACAGCAACATAACAAAACGGACAGGTTTTCATTCACAAAATCCACGCCTTGCCACAAACAAGAAAAAAGCATCGCGTCTTATTCCGTTCCGATTTCGGAACTGCGCAATGCTCTTTTTTTAGTTTATGATTTCATCATTGTCCGTATTCCACTTCCACGCTCTCGGACCAGATGGTATCGTATCCCGTCAGTTTCTGATAAACAGTCACCACAGCCTTGCCGGTTTCTCCCTGTTGCGGTACAGAGACGTTGGCATAATGGAACGTGATGTCCTCCCCATTGACATTCGGAAGGACCAGCTGTTCTTCAGATACGGTGCATTGATCCGCATCCACCAAAATGCCGTTCATATATACAACCACGAGGATTTCACCGTCTTTCAACGTCAGAATCTCACTGGCATAATCCGCCGTTCCTACTCTGACGGAAATCGGTTCGTAGGATTCATAGGTACCAAAACGGATTTCACCGTCCTTAGCCCGGGCACTCCATCCCTGTTCCTCCGTAACCTCTTTGGTAAACTCCGCAACGGCTTCCGTTTCTTTATCCAGATACTTCATGGAAACACGAAGCTGCGGTACCGGGAATGTATCGTCAGGATTATAGGTTTTGTGATGAGCCATATACATATCAAAAATACCCATCATATCCGGCAGAATATACTCTCCCTTACGAATATCTTCCAAAGGCACATCCCAGCTTTGTTCCGGAGCATCCCCTGCGGCATCCCACAGTTCTGCACTGACAGAAAGGATTTTATCCGGATTGGTAAACACAAGTTTTGCACGTAACGAATCGGAGAAAGCGAAAAAGACTGCCTGACAGGTCGGCGGTTGCAAAGGATCCTGCTCGATTGGTTCGGTAACAATCGGCTCGGTAACAATCGGATCCGCAGGTTTCTTCTGAGGTTCAATCACCGTTGACTCTTGCGGAAACACCACCATCAGAAACAAAACCGTCGCTATCAGCGCCATCATACGTTTTTTCCGGGCGTTTTTCGGTGAATATACCGCTTTGGCCCCAAATTCCGGAGCCGGAGATGTAAATTCCGAACCCGGTGTCACCATATCATCTGTGTTTCTGCAAATTTCCTCAGGAAGCGGACTGAATTCATCCTGCTTCATACGTTTTACCTTTGATGTACATCCACTTGAGGGAATGGTACTTCCACACCGGCTTTCCGGAAGGCAACCAGCAGTTCACGGTTCAGAATCCGCTGAACGCCATAGATATTCTTTTCTTCCACCTCAACACAGAATTTCAGACGAATACCGGATTCACCCAGTTCACCGATGCCCAGATAAACCGGTACAGATTTCATCTTATCGGTATGTGCCGCATAAATTTCATCCATCATAGCCGGCAGAAGTTTTTCAAATTCTTCCACATCCGTTTCATAAGGAATATCGATTTCACTGACTGCTCTTGACGCATTGTTTGATCGGTTCAGGATATTTTTCATATTGGAATTGTTGACGATAAGGACGTTGCCGCCGGCGTCGGTCAGACTCGTCGTACGGATGCCGATATCGGATACCGTTCCTCTGAACCCGTTCACCTCAATGATATCCCCAACGTTATACTGGTTATCCATAATCGCAAACAAACCCGTAACCATATCTTCAATCAGGGATTCGGCACCGAAACCGATAATCAGAGCCAATACGCCGATTCCTGCCACTACCGTCCGCACATCAGCACCAAAAGCTGACAATACCGCACATAACGCAACGATAGCCACTACATATTTCAGAACACTTCCGGCTACCGTGATACCGGTACGTGCCCGATGGCTCTTAGGGTTCAGGCTTTTCAGAATCAAGGTAATCACCTGTTGTACAATCAACAGAATCAATACAGAAGATATTGCCGACAGAACAGCCCCTGAATCCAGATGCAAATTCAGCGCAAGCAGGTTCTCCGTTGTTCCCGTCAGTTTACCGGCTGCACCGATAACAATCAGCAATACAACACATACAATCAATCCTAAAAATTTCTTCATATTTTTTCCTCCATTGGATGCGAAACTGCATTTGTGAGCATTTAGCACTCATCTGATTATAAATTATTACCGTTTTCGGAATTAGTCAAGTTCAGAACAGACACTTTCCGTATCTTCGGTTCCAAAATACCGCAAGGTACATTTTAACCCGTATTTCCGGTCACAGAAAGAGCAGAACCTGTGACCGGAATTGTCAGAAGTCCTGCTCCATTTAGTAATATTTTCGTTGTATGCTACTCAAGATATCTGTGGTAAATTCAGTCATTACTGTCCTATACATTTTCCTGACCGGTTTTCTTTTTTTGCTCCTTCTTGCGGCAGACAAGAAATATAACAAGTTCCGCAACTGCCACACCAAGCCATATCAGACCGATGACCGGACTATGGTTTACGAAAAACCATATCAGTGCTGCCAAGGTATATACCACAAATAACAGAAATGCGGTTTTACTTGAAAAAACCATCACGATGCC
>JABUSI010000276.1 GCA_021442745.1 Erysipelotrichaceae bacterium
TTGATAAACTGATTCTAAGCGGTGCGCCATGCAGTAATCCGGCAACGAAAACGGCAATCGGACTGGCAAAGGCGGTGCAGTTTCTGAAGGGGGATTTCTATCGTTCCCCGTTGCTGCAGTCGCTGAGTACGGGAACGTACGATAAGAAAGTCAAAGGCCTTTACAAAAACAACTGGCTGTCGGTCAATACGAAGAACGTTATCGCGTATAACGAAGATCCGCTGTGCGGGTTTGCGTTTACGGTAAACGGGTATCTGAATCTGTTTCATCTGTTAAGAAACTGCTATACCAAAAAACGGTATCAGGTGCAGAATCCGTCATTGCCGATTCTGATGATTGCGGGGGAAAAGGATCCGGTAACGGGTGGTACGAATGCGTTTATTGCCCAGAAAGTCTTTCTGCAAGAGACCGGATATCCGGATGTGGATCAGAAATTATACGCCGGTTTGCGGCATGAAATCCTGATGGAAGACAACAAAGAGGAAATCTACGAAGATATCGTAAAATTTATGGAAAAATAAGAGGAAGCAATGCTTCCTCTTCGTGGTTTCTATCTATGAAAAAACCATAAAATAATGATATAATAAATTGAATAGTGTAGAAGTGGGGAATGTAACTTGGCTCGTAATCAGAAAAGTTCAGATAAATTTTGGTGGGTCGTACTGGGATGCTTCTTTTTCCCGAGTCTGATTCCTTTGGCAGTCGTTGGCGGTGTGATTGCGTTTGCGATCAATAAGGCGAAGGGTTCCAATGGGAAGACGGTGCAGGTGAACCGGAAAATGTCCGGCCTGACGACGGAGGAACGGCGTCGGATCAATGAAGTACTGCAAGGGTATTTTAAAAAACATGACCGGTTGCTGGTGCACGATAACATCAGTCTGCGGACCCAACGGGGAGAATATTATTCCCTGAGGGATCTGATGATTTATGAAAATGAAGATTGTGTCTGCAGTCTGAATGAATTTCAGGATGCGTATCCGGAAATGTACGGACGGATTATGGAATTACTGAATGCGTTTGTGAAACTGGATCCGGATGTGCGCGATCAGGTAAACGGAACACAGACGACAGTGAAGGAAGAGAAAAAAGAAGAAAAGAAACCGACACCGTATTCGAAACGGGGAGAATACGACAATGCCAAGGATTATATTACGCGGATCAATGCGTTGAACGTGGAAATTCCGCAGGAAGAAATCACCAACGGTCTGTATCAGATGTGTGCGTATCTGAAGCAGATTGACATGATTGAAGAAAACTTCCCGCAGACGCACAGTAAACTGAATAAGGTATACCACTATTATCTGCCGATTCTGATTAGTATTCTGGAAAACTATCTGCAGTTCAGCAACAGTGCCCAGAGCCATGACGAGTTTAAAAAAGCGGAAGATAAACTGATTAAGACGATTATTCTGATTAACGAAGCGTTGAAGAAACTGACGGCTACCTTATGTGAAGATGAACTGATGAATCTGAATGCGAACATGAATACGCTGGAAATGTTGCTGGAAAAGGACGGTTTACTGCAGGAAGAAAGTCCGTTCAGACCGGTGGTGAAGGAGCAGGAACATGGCGGATAGAAAACAGGAATTTAGAGACGAACTGGATGACCTGTTCGCAAAATATGTAGAGAATGACGACGGGACACCGGTGGAACATTTCGGACGGATTGTGACGGAGAAAATGAACAATGCGTCGAAGGACAAAGGATACGATTCCCTGAGTGATCTCATTACCGAAGAAGTGGAAATCGGATTTACGGGAAAGAAGACAAGTCGTCCGAGTGCCAGGGTTGTGGATTTGCAGAACATCGATAACCGGTATGAGTATTTTCTTGCGGCGATTGAGAACGTGGAATACGAAAGCCGGTATCGCGGCAATTACCGGATCGGTCATCAGGAAGCGATTTCCCGCTATGCGGATAAAGCCGAACTGAACAAGACGAATCTGATGATTGTCGATAAAATTATCAAACAGGAACTGATGACTTTTTCCAGAGAGACACAGATTAAAGATATGTACTCCCGCGGTTACTATGACGGGTTGAAATTCGTGGAAAAAGTATTGAACGATTCCAAGCAGCAGATTATGAAACGGGTATATGAGCGATTGAGGAAGGCTCTCGGATAGGAGGGATTTCTGATGCCTAAGAAAAGCAGAGAAGAAGAAATTTTGGAATTACAGGAAAAGGTGTTCGGAAAGGACGGCAGTAAGCGTCGATCCTATGTCATCGGTACACCCGATGAAATGATCCGGGAAGCCCGGGAAGTGGAAAAGAACATCGAGGATATTGCCAATGCGAATCAAAGTGTGAACGATTCGCTGATGCAGCAACTGAATACACTGACGGAAATGACGAGAATGACGGCATTCGGAAACGATGTCAATGCGGATATCGACCGGTTGCAGGAAGAAATCAAGAAGGATTTCGGTGTACAGGATACCGGATTTACGCTGAAACAACCGGAAGTGATTCTTGCCAGTAATGCCTCCTTTGCGGGGATGGAAGAAGAACTGAATGAGGTTGTTGTTTCGCAGAAAGAGGCGGTACATGATACGGTCATTGCCCTGCGTCGGCCGCATGTGCTGCAGAGTTCTGCCAAGGAAGTCTGGAATACGTTTCTGATGATGGGACCGAAAGGAAGCGGGAAGCATACGATTCTGACGGAAGCCGGACGGATTCTGGAAGAGCGTCAGATTCTGCAGACGGGTGAAGTGTATTGGATTGATTTAAGCTTATATAACACACAGGAAGACGAAAAACTGTTTTTACAGGATTTGTATACGGCAATCAGAAATCCGAGCCGGATGATTGCGTTTGTGAACCCGGAAACGTGTTTTCCGGCGTATCTGGTGATGCTGGCAAGCTTGTTTGAAACCGGTAAGGTGGATCTGAAAAAACGGTATGTGATGAATAAGGAACAACTGGTGGAAACGAATTCTTCCTTTGCGGCAAATACCATCAGCAAACTGGAAGCGAGTGCTCATTACGTGGCTTTGGTTACGGATCTGAAGAAATCCAAGATTATTGACCTGTTGGGTCAGGATTTCATCAGGAATCTGAGCGATATCATTGAAACAAAGGCATTGGATGAGGAAGCGATTTCGGTGATTGTGACCAGACAGCAGGCGGAACTGACGGATCAGAGTGCAACCAAACTGAATATGAAAGTAACGTGTGATGCAAGCTGTGCGGAAGGATACCGGAAGGAGTACCTGCCGTCGGAAGGCGGACACAGTTTGCGGAAAACGACGGATATGCTGTTTCATGCGTTAACCCAGTACAAACTGGAATGTAACGAGGATGAAATGAAATCCGTAACCTTGCTGTATGATACCGAATGGAAGATGACAGTCGGTGATAAAACACAGTTGGTTTCCGACTGGCTGGCAAAAGAAGAAACGACCGATATGGAATCCATTAAGAAAGAACTGGATGAAATCGTCGGTCTGGAAGACGTCAAGAAATACGTCTTGTCACTGGAAGACAACTATAAGATTCAGAAATTGCGGGAACAGAAAGGTCTGAAGACTGCCGTGATTTCGAAACATATGATTTTTACCGGAAATCCGGGTACCGGGAAAACAACCATTGCCCGTCTGATTTCCAAATATTTACGGGCTATCGGGGTATTGACCGGCGGACAACTGGTGGAAGTAACCAGAGCGGATCTGGTCGGACGGTATGTCGGACATACCGCACCGCTGACGATGCAGGTGATGAAATCGGCATTGGGCGGTGTCCTGTTTATTGACGAAGCGTATTCCCTGTATCGCGGGAAGGACGATGCGTTCGGTCTGGAATGTATCGATACGATAGTCAAGGGAATTGAAGATTACCGGGACAATCTGATTGTGATTTTAGCCGGATACAAGCAGGAAATGGAAACGTTTCTGACAAGTAACTCCGGATTGAAATCCCGTTTCCCGAACGTCATTGATTTCAAGGATTATACGGCGGAAGAACTGCTTCTGATCAGTAAGAGCATTGCGAAGGGTAAAGATTACGTGATTACCGAGGAGTGCGATGCTCCGTTACTGGCATTCTTTGATAAAATTCAGAAGGATGACAGCAAGATATCCGGAAACGGACGTCTGGCCAGAAATAAAGTAGAAGAAGCGATGCTGAATCAGGCAACCCGGTTATTGAAAAATCCGGATGCGAATATGCAGGAATTAACAATGGAAGACTTCAATCTGGATGATTCTTCCTTTGTGGAATAGGGGTGCAAGATGCCGAACAAACGAATTCGAACAAAAAAGGTTCCTTCCAATCTGCCATATGTGGTGGTCGGAATCTGGTGGGCAATCGGAACACTGGTACTTCCGATGTATCGGTTGAGCAGTTATCTGCTGCTTGCCGGAATCGGAATCGGAATGGTTCTGATCATGCGGAAGCTGCATGTGTTCAAGGATACCGAAATCCAATACGAAGAAGAGATACCGTTTGAAGAAATGGAACTGGAAGACGTATTGGCGGAAGGATACGGATATCTGGCGGATTTGCAGAAGTCCAATGAGAAAATTGCGGATGAACAGATGACAAGGGGAATTGAGGAAGTTGT
>JABUSI010000029.1 GCA_021442745.1 Erysipelotrichaceae bacterium
TTTTTGTTGAAGGCTGTAAAATCATGGGTTCCTACAAAAACAGAAGCCGTTTCACGCATTTTATCTATATCCAGAGGTTTGCATAACTGCAACGCATAATTGCGCTCAAACGGGTTAAAAACACCTGTGTTGATACGATAATCATAATGTTTCCAGCACGCGTCAAAACGGGCATGAAAACTCTCTTCCGCTTCCGTGATTTCCTGTATACGGATATCTTTCGGCAGTTTGGAATTCAGGATATACTGCCATTTTTCGCAGGAAATATCCATAGTGGAGTCAAAATGAAACACCTGACCTACCGCATGGACTCCGGCATCCGTTCTGCCGCTGGATACAATCGGTGTCTTATGATTCTGTACCGAAGACAGTACTTCCTCAATCACCTGCTGAATGGTGAGCAATCCCGGCTGTACCTGCCATCCTTTGTATGCTGTACCGTCATAACTTACAATACACTTTAATCTCATAATACCGTTACCTTCAGCACAATCAAACCGGCTAACAGTCCGACGGAAACAACGAATAACGTATAATCCCGGAACGCAAACTTCAATTGCTTGTAACGGACACGCTTTGCGCCCGGGTTGTAACCTCTTGCCTCCATCGCATTTGCCAGATCTTCCGCTTTCTGGAAACTGGACACAAACAACGGTACGATTAACGACAGAATGGCGTTGATTTTTTCTTTGAAAGAGCCTTCTTCCAGATCCACTCCACGGGAAGCCTGAGCCTTCATAATCCGGTCCGCTTCTTCCAGTAACGTCGGAATAAACCGCAACGCAATGGAAATCATCATAGCGATATCATGTGCAGGAACTCCGATACTTTTGAACGGTGTCAGCAAGTCTTCAATCGCAATCGTCATATCCATCGGCTTTGTGGTTGCCGTCAGAAGCGTCGTGATATTTATCATCAGAATCAAACGAATGGTGATGTAGCAGGTCTGTACAACCGCATCGCTGTAGATTCTGAAATTGCCGATCGTAAGCATTACGTATCCGGTCTTGATGACCAGGATATTGATGACCAGCAAGAAAACCAGCATAAACAGCATCGGTTTCATCGCCCGCCAGATAAAATCAATCTTTAACTTTGCCAGTAAAACAGCCAGCACGATCACGGCACCGACAATCGCATATCCGATAAAACCGGTATCGATAAAGATACATACCAGAAGCAGCAGCATGGAAATAATCTTCGCACGCGGATCCATTTTATGAATGACGGAATCCAGAGGAATGTAACGTCCTAACGCGATATTCTTCATTTTGCCACCTCTTTTCTCACCAGCTTAGCCAGTGTCGGCAAATCCAGAATCGTATTCGGAATGTCAAATCCCTGCTGCTGCAAGAGTTTCCGCAAGCGAATGACTGCCGGCGGGTTAATCTTTGCCCGTTCCAGGCAGGACGTATCTTCGAAGAACGTCTGTTTGTCCACGTGCATCAGGATATGTCCTTTTTCCACAACAACTACGTCATCGCAGTAATTCAGTACGTGTTCCATGTCGTGTGTCACAATCAATACGGTTTTCCTGTCTTCTGTGTTTAGTTTACGGAATAACGCCATCATTTCTTTAGCGCCCTGAGGATCCAGTCCGGCTGTCGGTTCGTCCAGTACCAGTACCGAAGGATTCATTGCCAGAATTCCGGCTATGGCGACCCGACGCTTTTGTCCTCCTGACAGTTCCAGCGGACTCTTTTCGAAATAAGAATCATCCAGACCGACCGTCCGGATTGCCTTCTTCGCAATTTCCGTTGCCTCGTTTTCGGAAATACCGAAATTCTGCGGTCCGAATGCCACGTCCTTTACAATGGTTTCCTCAAACAGCTGATATTCCGGAAACTGGAATACCAGTCCTACCTGATGACGCAATTCTTTCAGACCTTTGTTTTTCTGGTTTGCGACAATCTTCCGGTCAGCCACTTCGAGTTCTCCCCTTGTCGGTATCAATAACGCATTCAGATGCTGTACCAGCGTACTCTTCCCGGATCCCGTCGCTCCTACAATGGCTGTCATTTTCCCGTCAGCCAGCTTAAGATTGATTTCATCCAATGCCAGGTACGCAAACGGCGTATTCGCAGAATATTCATAACTCACTTCTTTGAACGTAATCGGCATAATTCATCCACCATCCCTTTCACATCCAACGTTTCTTTTACGGTAATGCCCTCTTTTTCCAAGGCATGTTTCCACTTTAAACTGAACGGAATGTCCAGTTGCAATTCATATAACGTTTTTTCCTTGTTCAATACTTCTTCCGGCGTACCGTCCAGTGCCACTTTTCCTTTGTTCAGCACAATGACATGGTCACTGGCAGCAACCTCTTCGATATCATGGGTAATGGATACGATTGTCAGGTTCTTTTCTTCATGAATCTGCTGAATCAAGGCATTGATTTCCGCTTTCCCCTGAGGGTCAAGCATGGACGTGGATTCATCGAATATCAGGATATCCGGAGACATTGCCAGTACTCCCGCAATTGCCACACGTTGTTTCTGCCCGCCGCTTAGTTTTGTCGGTTCACTGTTCAGATACTCCTGCATTCCGACTTTTTCGGAAAACTCTTCAATCAACGGATCCATACGATCATGATCGACGCAATGGTTTTCCAGCCCGAACGCAATATCATCACGAACGGTAGAACCGATAAACTGGTTATCCGGGTTCTGGAATACGATACCGACTTTATCACGAATCGTATACAGATTTTCCAGATTCAACGGGTAATCTTCCACAAGGATTTCCCCCGTTCTTGCCTCCAGTAAACCGATGATCAGCTTAGCGACGGTACTTTTCCCACTGCCGTTATGACCGATAATTGTGGTATAAGTACCTTGTTCAACCGAAAAACTGACGTCACAGATGACATCTTCCCGATCGTACGCAAAACTGACGTTTTTTACTTCAATTGCCTTCATAACATCACCCCATGCTTATGCATTATACTCTATTACCCCTTCAAAAACAAATAAAAAGCTACCTGATCCACAGGCAGCTGTATAAGGATTAGTTAGCGGATACTACTTTCCATCCCTTGTATTGACCGCGATAATCAATGGCCTCGTTTGCCAATGACAGGATACCCTGCAGGAACGCTTCTTCGCTTACCTTACATGGCAATTCAAAGGAGACTTCCTTTTCGCTTGTGCTGATATCCTTACCGCCAAGTTCATTCACGTGTGCACGGAATTCTTCAGCAGAATCTTCATCCGTAAATACCACGAAGTGATTCAACAGTGCTACTTCGTAAGAAGACAGCTGGTTGTACATCTTCAGCACATTCGCTTTGATTTTAACCATCTTGCTTTCGGAAATATTCGGATACATTTCCTCCAGAGTCATTTCTTCTGCAGGCTGTTCAGCGACCGGTTCTTCAACTACCGGTTCAGCCACAGGTTCTTCGACAACAGGTTCTTCAACAACAGGTTCTTCAACTACCGGCTTTTCCGTAACCGGTTCTTCTTCGGCAAATTCTTCTTCCGTCGGAACATCAATTGCACCAACCATCTGCTGTACCATCTGCGCGATTTCGTCTACTGAATCTTCTTCCGGTTCTTCCATGGCAGGTTCTTCAGCAACAGGCTCTTCCACAGGTTCTTCCGGTTCCGTGATTTCTTCCTGCGTCAGCAATTCTTCAAATTCCTTCACAAGATCATCGACTTCTTCCGTAACAACTTCCACTACAGGAACATCTTCCAACGGTTGTTCAACAGGAGTTTCGTCCACTTCCGGTTCAGGCTGTTCTTCTGTTTTGTCCACGGAAACCAAAGTAACTTCTTCGTCTTCTTCCTCCGTTTCTGTGTCCTTCAGCGCATTCACGAATGCGGCTACCGCACCCGCCATAGTAGCTCCTACCAGAAATAACGAGAATAATTTCTTCATATATTCTTCAACTCCTTTTCAGCGAATTTTGCTGTTTGAGACATTTCTTCTCTTAAAGCATTATACTATAATAATTGTATATATTTCAAGATTCATTGATTGTATCGGAAACGGAGGTCCAAATGAAACAAACGTTAACGGCACTGATGGTTCTTTCCTTACTGCTATCCGGATGTCAGAAAGAAGAGGAAGAACCGGAAAAGATAAAAGTGATTCAGGTTGTAAAGAAAATCGAGGTCAATAAAAAGTACGATCCGCTGACCTTTATCCGGGACACCAACGGCAACGGATATTTTATTTCCGTTGCACAGGATGATATCAACAATACACAGTTAGGTACGTATTCCATTACCTTCCTGGTAGAAACCGGTGACAGGGAGAGATCCGAAGAAATCACCTATCAAATTGAGGTGGCTGACACAACCCGTCCGCAAATCACCTGTTCGGGTTCCATCTCGATTGAGAAAGGAAAGGAATTTGTTCTGGAAGAGTATGCCACGGCAACCGATAACTATGACGGGGATATTACCCGGGAAATTACTGTAGAAGGAGAGTTAGACACAAACACTGCAGGAACGTATCCGCTGGTTCTGTCCGTAACGGATTCCAGTGGAAACGAAGACAAGAAAAATATAACCATTTACGTAGAAGAATCCGATGA
>JABUSI010000102.1 GCA_021442745.1 Erysipelotrichaceae bacterium
ATAATCCAGTATTTTACTTTATCGTGGAACCGGTCAAACAAGACCTTGCAGTATTTTTCAAAGAAATCAATGACCTCTCTGGAATACCAGCCGTTATAGTTGATGGTCAGATTCAGCGGCATTTCGTAGTGAGAAATCGTAATCATCGGTTCCATGCCGTTTTTACGCATTTCATCAAACAGATCGTCATAGAATTTCAGACCGGCTTCATTCGGTTGTTCTTCATCCCCGTTCGGGAAAATTCTTGCCCAGTTCACAGACGTACGGAACGTATTGAATCCCATGCCCTTCAGTAAAGCCAGATCTTCCTTATACGTATGATAGAAGTCAATTCCCCACCGCTTCGGGAAATATCTGCCGTCTTTTTCACCGGCATTCATGGCAGCCTTGACATACCCCATATCCAGTTCGTCGTTATACTTGTTTTTGATGTCAATGTCATTTCTGAATTCGTTGATATCGGCAACACACATACCCTTGCCATCCGTTAAATATGCACCTTCCAGCTGGTTAGCGGCAACGGCACCGCCCCACAGAAAACCTTTCGGGAAACTTTTCGGAACTCTACTCATTTTATATCTCTCTTTCTATGAAAAAGGGTTTCCCTTTGAAGAGAAACCCTCAGACAACTTATTTTTCTTCTAAAGCGGCAATTCTTTTTTCGTAAACGCTGAAAATTTTGATCAGACGCTTGGCAATGTTAATTTCGCTGTAAATTGTCATTAGCGTGTCCTGAGCGTGAGCGAACAATAAGCTGTATTCCTGCGGTTTTTCCCCGCCAACATCTTTCTGAATCGCGTCTGTCTGAATCTTATGCGCTTCCGTGATTTCCTTATTGGCAGTTTTCATATTTTCTTTTGCAGCTTCAAAATCCGCATCTTCAATGTTTTTCAATGCCTGCATGCATGCAGCTCTTGCATCTCCTGCATGTAAGATAATATTCATAGCTGCCTGAATCAATTCTTCATTCATATAAAACTACCTCCTAATCAATAACCATTAGTTTTCTTTTGTTGCTTCTGCTTCTTCTGCTACGCACTGGTTGTCGTATACTTTGAAGAACGGGTACCAGATCAAACCTGCTACTACGATACACATAACGATTGCATAGATACAGGTTACGATGCTTCCCTGAGAAGCGATGAATGTGGAAATCGGATATGGCATATACCATACTTCGAAGTCAATTGTCGGCAATGCGATCAAAGGAATAACCTTTGTGAAGATCCAGTTGCACAACGGATGAACAATACCCATCAACCACATCGGTACCATTAAGATCGGGTTCCATGCGATTGCACCGAATACAACCGGTTCGTTGATGTTCAGAACAGCAGGAACCAGGCAAGCCTTACCCAAAGATTTCAGCTTGTTGGACTTTGCGAAGAAGCACATCAGGATGACTAACATGAACGTACATCCGATACCGCCCCACCATTGTACCATACAATACTGGAAGGTTTCCGTGAAGATGTTCAGGTCTGCATTGGTGTAAGCAACACCTGCAGCTGCGATAGAGATATTAGCAACAATACTTGCTGCCTTTACCGGAGTTGTAACACCGGCCAAGCACCAGCCGGAAATACCCATAGAGTAAATGAAGCATTGCAGGAATGACATAAACATGTAACCAGGCAACGTATTCAGACCCTTTTCCAACGGTGCGAAAACAGAAGCTACAATTGCGAACAAGTCAACACCGCAAACGATAACAACGATGAACAAAGTGAACATGATGATACCGATTGGCAGCAAAGAGTCAAACCATTGACGTACGAAGTCAGGCATAGCGGAATCTTCCTTGAAGAATGAGAACTTACCGAATGCGCCGAATACCAGGGAAACAACAACACCGGTAAACATAGCTACGAACATACCGCCGGCACCGAAGCAGTCAGCACCTAAACCGGCATCACCGATCTGCGGCTGGCAGCATAAGCAGAATGCCAGTAAACCGGTACCTGCAGCAACCAATCTGGTCTTTCTCAATCTCTTCTTTTCACAATAGTTGAATGGCAATAACAATGCAACTAATAATGAAACCTTACCCATGGTCCAGCCAAACGGTGTCCAGAATGAGAATGGTAAGGATACATAGTTTTCAATAACTGCACCAACGCAGAACAAAGAACCCAATAAAATAAACGGTAAAATCTGCAGCATTGTGTCCTTGATGATAGCTACCCAGAAATTATGAGCAACTTTTTGCATCTTAGGCGCAAAACTGTCGTTTAACCAACCCATAAATTTTTGCATATTTCTTCTCCTTAAATTTTTATAAACCCATTTCTTCTTTTAAATGAGCAATTGCCAGCGTGCCGTCCAATCTGGAATAGTATTCCGGCTTCATCAGAATTACCTTTACGTTGTAATCTGCATAATCTTCCGTAAAGTCATCAACGATGTAAGCCAGGTGAGGTCCGACCATGATGACGTCGATATCATCGATGTAGTTGTCAACTTCACTTTCGCTTCTTGCCTGGATCGTTGCGTCCAGACCGGCAGCAGCAGCAGCTTTTCTCATGTTAGCTGCCATAAACCCGGAACTTGCACCGGAACCGCAAACTAACAGAATTCTTAACTTTGCCATATTATCTCCTCCTCAGTTCTAATGACGTATACATTATTCAATAAAAGGAATCAGAAATAAAACTTACTTTTTCACCGTAAAAGGGAAAAGGGTTGGTGTTCTGTTACCATTATAGCGTTTTCTTACCGGCAATTAAAAGAACATTCGTACGCTATTTCCTCATAAAAACTCAAAAGTTACCGTATTATCGGTATTTCTTCACTCTTCACCATAAATCACCCTTTTTCACCTTTATGGTGAAAATCGTTGGGTATCGGTGTATAATGTGACTGACTGACAAAGGAAAAAAATGATATGAAACCTATCTGCATACAATTAGTAAAGGCATTACTGGAAAGCGGAAGCAATGCCACTGCCCTGGCGGAGAAACTCAACGTTTCCTCCCGCAGCATCAAAACGTACGTCAAGGAAATCAACAGCGAATACGAAAACGCCATCCTTTCCTCACGGAACGGATACGAAATTCAGAAGGAAACGGGGATTAAAATCCTGGAATCGCTGACCAACGATTTACCGCAGACATCCAACGAACGGGTGTATTACATCATCACGAAACTGTTAAATCACAGCTATACGTTGCCGATTAACGTATACGACCTCTGTGACGAACTGTATATTTCATCTTCCACGATTAAAAACGACCTTTTGAAAGTCAAACGGAAACTCAGCAAGTTCGACTTGCAGCTCGTTACCAAAGGCGATTTCATCAGTGCGGAAGGTCTGGAAAAAAACAAGCGTCATTTGTTGTCTTCCATTTTATATGAAGAAAGCAGTGTGAATTTCGTATCGTTTGACGCCTTAAAGAAAGTATTTGTGGACATTGATATCGATTTTATCAAAAACTGTATTCTCGATACCCTGAACAAATACCATTATTTCGTCAATGACTACTCCCTGACAAATCTGATTTTACACATTGCGATATCCATTGACCGGATCCGTAACCAGAACCTGAACAATTCCAGTCAGTATGCATTTCCGTTAGTGAAATTCCACGAATACGAAGTTGCCAAGGAAATTGCGGACGTACTGGAACGGAAATTCGGCGTTACGTTCAACACCGATGAAAAAATCGAACTGGCCCTGCTGATTGTTTCCCGGGCAACCGCCGTGGACTACAACAACGTCAACGGCAGTACGATTGCCGAATACGTCGGAGACGACTGTTACGACCTGGTCATCAAACTGGTAACCTCTCTGGAAGCGTTCTATCACATTTCCTTACGGGATGACGAATTTCTGGTACGCTTTGCGCTGCACATCAAAAACCTTCTGGTACGCGTTCAGAACAACTACCAGTCCAAAAACCCGTTGGCTGAAGGCATTAAACGAAGCTGTCCGCTGATTTATGACGCTTCCGTCAATATGGCCAACGAAATCCGGACATTCACCGGCATTACCATCAATGCCGATGAAATTGCCTACATTGCCTTCCACATCGGCAGTGCGCTGGAAACACAGCAGGAACTGAAAGTCAAAATCAAAGCCGTCTATTACTGCCCGAACTACTACGATCACAACAACCGTGTCGTTGAATCCCTCAAGAAGCATCTGGGAGAAGAAATGATTGTCACAAACATCGTCACCGACGAATCCCAGTTAATCGATCTGCGTGACGTCGATTTGATTGTCACGTCCATTCCGATTTCCCGGATTTTACCGATCAAATCCGTCACCATTTCGATGTTCGCCAACGAAAACGACATCAACAAGCTGTTACGGGTTATTCACGATACCCGTAAGGAAATCGAGCGCAACAGTTTCAAGACCCGTCTGATTCAGTTGCTGGACCCGCGTCTGTTTGAAGTCAACAAGGATATCAGGGATTACCAGAGTTGTATCACCTACATGTGCAACAAGCTTACCCGGTACAATTACGTGGACAATGCTTTCCGCGGTGAAGTCATGGAACGGGAAAGCATTTCCAGCACGGCCTTCAGTAACTTTG
>JABUSI010000242.1 GCA_021442745.1 Erysipelotrichaceae bacterium
CCGATTATCAGTTCGATGATCGGCTGGTGTGCCTGTCTTGCATGGATGCTTGTCATGTGGCTGTATCTGAAAAAAGAAGAAAACCGGGAAATGTTCCGGTTTGTGGGACTGATTCCGTTTGAACTCAGGGCGGTTATCGTTCTTCTGGGAATCATCTATACGTTTAACTATATCGATTCCTACAATGCGTTCTACTACAATACGGCGGAATACTACATAAACAGCTGGATGTTCAGTACCGGGATTATCCATGTGATCTATTCCATCATTCTGCTTCTGGGATTTACGCTGTTTGTATACTGGGTACGGGAAATCGGGCAGAAGGGATTCTTCCGGGGATTGTTCGGAAGAAGCGTCCTGCTAACGTTTCTGTTTAAGGGAAAGGATGGCGCGAAAGTCATTTATTACGAAATCCGGGAATGGTTTATCGGTCTGGTATCGGTAAAGGAATACAATACGGATACGAAAGAAACCGTGTATTTCCTGGTGTTTCTGAACTGTATCTTTTTACTGTTGCTCAGTGAATTGCTGGGACTGTTCGGTATTCTGATTTATTCCTGCTGTCTGTTTGTGGGTGCGGATTACGTCATTCACCATGCCAATATGAATTATCAGACGGTAATACGGGATACCAACAAGCTGGCAAGCGGAGATCTTACGGCACCATTGGCGGATTCCTACGGGTTGTTTGAACCGATCCGTCTGGAATTGCAGAAGATTCAGGGCGGATTCCAGAAGGCGGTTACGGAAGCGGTCAAGAGCGAACGGATGAAAACGGAATTGATTTCCAATGTCTCTCACGATCTGAAAACACCGTTGACAACGATGATTTCGTATCAGGATTTACTCGCAAAAGAAGAAGATGCAGAGAAAAGAAAAGAGTATCTGCAGATTCTGAGCCGCAGCACAAACCGGCTGAAAATACTGATTGAAGACTTGTTTGAAGTGTCGAAGGCGAGTTCGGGAAGTGTGAAGATGGAATGGATGGACGTGGATGTGGTAGCACTGGTGGATCAGACGTTGTTTGAACTGTTGCCGCAGTTTGAAGAAAAAGGTCTGACTGTGAAGAAACATTACGACATTGACAGCCGGATTCTGACGCTGGACAGTGAAAAAACATACCGGATTTTCCAGAATATCTTTACCAATGCCTGCAAGTATTCCCTGCCGGGAAGCCGGGTACACGTGTATGCAACGGAAGAAAACGACATGACGGTATTCCGGATTACCAACGTGACGGAAAAGGAAGTGCTGGGCGATCCGAATGATTTGACGGAACGGATGAAACGCGGGGATGCTTCCCGTCATTCGGAAGGGTCCGGATTAGGACTGGCCATTGCGAAAAGCTTCATGCAGCTGCAGAACGGCAGTATGAACATCAGGGTGGAAGAAGATATCTTCAAAGTCGAATGTTATTTTACGCAAACGAAAAGGGATGAGTAATCATCCCTTTGTGTTGTTTATGATGGTTGTTAATTCGTTTGATAATTGTTCCGGCTGATCGAACAGATGCACGTAGCCCTGCAAGGACTGGGCTTTTTTCCGTAAACTGGAAGACCGTCTGGCAACGAAAATATACGATTTTCCTTTGCCGTTCTTGGCTTCCTGGATGAGGTTTTCTCCGGCGGCATTGCCGTCAAATGCCAGAAGTACGGAAGGACGGCGTTCGAAGATTTCATAGTTGAAACTCTTGTACGTACCGAGTTCGTCGGCGGTAATGCCGATACGGATGCTGATGGAAGAGGCCTGTAAGTTTTCCGCTTCGTTTCTGGTCAGCATCGCCGGTACATAGGAGAAAATCTCAAAACCGGTGTTATGGTCGATGAGATACTTTTCATATCCGGTGACTTTATGACCGACAACGAAGAATACCTTGTCAGGGTCTAACGTATGCAGCAGGGCATCGATGACGTCGGTGTCGGCTTTGGTGACTTTGGTCGGACGGCTGGTGACGTTGAAACTTCCGCCGGCCAGAATGATCGGGAATTTATCCCATGGCAGTTCTTTTACCTTGCCGGATAAGACATCGGCGGCCACTACGGTCCGTTTGACCGGTAAGACGAATTCTTTGGTTTCCAGATAGGCTTGTTCCATGATGGAAGTAAAGACGTCTTCCATGGATTGGTTGGCCGTTAACTGACGGAAGTATTCCTGTTTCCTGAAGAAGTTTTCCAGGGATTCCTGAATGATTGTCTGTTCCGTTTCCTTGATTTTACGCATATCGTCCGCTGTTAATTCCAGCAGTTTTTCCAGGGATAACTGTTCGTCAATGCATGTGGTTCCGTATAAAGCGGCACCGTCGGTTCCCTGTACGCATAAAATCTGTTCGTTTAAGTACTGCCGGATCGGATGAGTTTGTAAGGAATTCAGGTTGTTTAAGCGGACGTTGGACGTAATCTGGAATTCCAGAACGACGTTGTTTTCCTTTAACTGCTGTAACAATTGTTTTCCCTTCTGGGAACGTAAGGAAGCGGTATACAGACCGTGTCCGATGCGGACATGGGGGAAGGATTGTCCTTTCTGCAAGGCATCTTTTACCAGTTTTACGGCTGTGGATACATTGTCCTTCAGACCGTTGTTTTCTCCGGCATGAATGCGGATGGTAAAGCCCGGGTCATCCTTTGCGATTTTTACCAGTTCTTCAATCACCGGTTTCATTTCCGAAATGTCGTTGATTTCTTCGCCGACAAAATCACTGCCGACGACGTAAGGATCCAGACAGACGGCCCGTAAGACCGATAAATTGTCTTTCAGATAGGTGGCCGGTGTTAAGGCATCTTTGATGATGGTTAACGGAATGCGGCGGATGGCGGCCAGAAAACGGATGTGTACGCCGGTTTCTCTTTGAATGGCCGGCATGACTTCGTGTACTTCCTGTAACATCCGGATGGATTCCTGTTTTTTCACTAATGTGGTATCGGAAATTTCCACGTATTCGATTCCCTGTGACTGATACATGCGGGCAATCCACAGCAGTTTATCCTGAAACAAGGTATTGTTGCCGTAAGCGGCACTTTCCTTGTCCAGTAACATCTGACGGACGTACCGGATGATATCCGTATCCGGAATCTGGTTGACGTTGCGTAAGGAAATCTTTGTGTCATACGGAACACCCTTGCAGAAGACGTAACGGTATAAGTATGTTTTTTCCAGGTTGGTAAATACCGCCTGACCGTCTTTCAGAATGGTCAGGGAGGCCCGGATTTTCTGGATGTTTTCCTTGGCATTGTCAATGTTGTTTAAAATCAGATCGGCGAAGTTGATGAAGACGTTATCGTTGATCCGGCGTTCCCTGTTCTTTCCTTCCAGAGGAGAATCTGCAAACCGCAGGGCAACAATTTCCCGTTGTTTTTCCAGCAAGGTGCGCTGGGAATCGGTAATCTGTAATTCCAGCTTGTTGATGTAATACAACGGATAGCGGATCTGATGGGCAATGCCTAAGGCGATTAATACGTCCGCGTTTAAGTTGGCATTCATATGTGTATGCAAATCCGTACGGAATTTCTGATCTTTCAGAATAAACGATTTGATGACGGTTTTGGCGAGGTCGAGGCTGTAGTCTTTGGTCTGGGACATTAAGGTTTTGGAGATGGACGGAATGGATGCCTTCATTTCCACGATACCGCTTGGATAGATGTTGGCAACCTTGGTGTTGCCTAAGCGGAAAATAAAGACTTCCTTGTTGTTGGAATCGATGTAACACGGAATGGTTCCTTCGATGATTTTCAATCCTTCTTCGTTATACGTAATCGGCAGTTCACAGATTTTTGCCAGATTTGTAATCAGATTTCCCGTATGGTGATTGGGCGTTTCCAGAACGTAACGGATGTCTTCCTTGTCACGGTACAGGTTAACGATAATGTCTTTTTCATTATCGAGATAAAAACTGTTAAAGTACTGCATGGTTCACCTCACTGTATACATTCCGTTTCAAAAAATGTATTATTAATATAATATAAGTGAAAACACAAATAGTAAACTAAAAAAGGACGGATATTTATGGCAAACAATAACGATTTATTAACAACCTTACTGCAGGGCTTGCAGAACACAAAATCAGACAACAAGAACGATTCTTCCCTGCTGGAAGAAGTGCTGGGAAATCTGGACAAAGACGAACTGAAGAAAATTGTCAGTAACCTGGCATCCCGGTCCGAAAAGAAGGACGATGAGGAAGAAACGTCTGCAGTCGGTAATATTCTGGGGTCTCTGATTGAAACGGTCGGCGGTGAAGAAGTTATCAATGAACTTCTGGATCAGCTGCTGGACGATAAGACGACCAAGAAGAAGACAACCACCAAGAAGAGTACGACAACCAAGAAGACAACGACTCCGAAGAAGACAACCACCAAGAAGAGTACCACCGCAAAGAGCGGAACCACAGCTAAGAAGACGGGAACGACAACGAAGAAGTCCACAACGTCAAAGAGCGGAACCACCGCTAAGAAGACCGGAACGACAACGAAGAAGTCCACAACGTCAAAGAGCGGAACAACAGCTAAGAAGACGGGTACGACAACAAA
>JABUSI010000155.1 GCA_021442745.1 Erysipelotrichaceae bacterium
CCCATCCTTAGCGAGGTTCCATCCCGTAAAGATATAGCCTGTTTTCTTAAACTTGTTTTCCGGCAATTCATACTGTTTACCATAAGAACATGTCATCGGGTCCATAGTACCACTGGTAGAGCCGTTACCATAGAATTTTACCGTATACTTGCTGGCACCCCATCTCGCATAATACGTCTTGTTTCCCGTAGTACCTTTACTGATTTTTTCTACCTTGGTTGTCCATTTCGTATCGGTATACCATCCCTTGAATGTAAACCCGGTTTTTTCCGGTTTTGGCAGATACCAGGTTGCATCTTCGACCGTATACTCGGTTTTATATTCTTCGTTAAACCATCCGTCTCGTAATTCATACGTAACCGTATACGTCTTTATTTCCCATTGAGCATACAATTTGATGACTTCACCGCTCTTATACGCCAGGTTCAGAATTTCTTCCTGATCCGCATATGGCATTCCGCTTCCGTCTTTCTGTGTATTCCATTCCACAAAACGGTATCCTTTATACGTAAACATCTTCTTATACTCCTGCAAATCAGCCGGTGTATCGTATTTAAACGTCTGGGTAGCCGTTACATCAGTTCCCGGAGTATTGCTGTAGAACTTCACCGTATATTCGTTTTTCGCCCATTTTGCATAATAGGTCTTGTCTCCCGTGGTCCCCTTTGTAATCTTGGTTACTTTGGTTGTCCACTTTGTATCTGTATACCATCCCTTGAAGGTATAGCCTTTCCGATACGGTTTCGGCAAAGACCAGTCTGCTGTGGTTATCGTGTATTTGGATACGAAATCACCATATTCAAATGTCATCCGGTAAGCCGGATCCGTAATGTATTTGTCGGTAAAATAAGCATCTGCACACCGCATTTCGTAATTTACCGTATACGTATTCCTGCTCCATTGTGCATACAACGTTTTCGCTCCGGTTCCGGTCAGATTCTTTACAAATGCTCCGTCTTCATAGAACGTACCGCTTCCGTCTTTCTTCGTATTCCATCCGGTAAACGTGTAGCCTTTTCTCTTATATGTATTTGTACGCAATGCTTTTTCTTCCCCGTTGTACGTAAAACTCTGGGTTTTCATAGTACCGGACGTTGCACCGTTTCCGTTGAACGTTACCGTATACTTGGTTTTTGCCCACTGCGCATACAAATCGACTTCCGCATACGGAATATCCGTCAGATTCTTGAATTCTTCCTTGTCTTCATATCTTGTTCCCGTGTTGTTCGCATACGTGTTCCAGTGTGAGAACGTATAATCGGTACGGCTAAACATACATTCCGGCAAGTTATATACCGTTTCTGCCACATATGTCTCCATGACCGTTTTATCTGTTTTACCGAAGTTGGAATGATACCGGATGTCATAGGTATACGACCTCGGAATCGCTTCATCTTTCGTCTGTCCGCACATACCACACGTATAACGCCAGTTACCTTCTTCCGTTACCGTCGGTTCCTTGGTCATTTCGCGTTCATCCCATGCATGATCCACAGTCAATGGAAATTCCACGTAAACACCATGCCAGTACGGATTGTAGTTCATCGCCTGTCCCACGGTTTTTCCGTTAAACTTTACGACAATATCATTCAGATGTTCTTCGTCAAAGTCATACCCTGAGGTGTTGAAGTTTGCCTGAATAAACAGTCTCATGGCATACTCACCGTTTCCGGCATCAAAGGTATCTGCTTTTCTCAAACCTTCCGGATTGTCATCACTCGGATTGTTTGATGCGTCATACCAGATACCATCATGCAGACACCACAACCGGCTGTTCAGATTGCTGTTTTCAGCAGTTGCTGTCGCAGACGTCAGCGCAACGTCTCTCATGAAATTATATGCATAATTATAATGAGTTACATTCGGGCATCCTGTCAGATACTTGGTCGGCAGGGTAAATTCCAGAGTTGTAATATACGTAATCGGCACAACTTCCACATTTACCGTATTGTGTTTTGTCTCATCAAAGGTGGAAGTCGCTCTTACCTGCACGGAAGATGCCGTTTCATCATTTCCCACCGTTAATAATCCCGTACTTGAAATCGTTGTAGAAGAAGACGTATTTCCGTATACGCTCCAGGTTACCCCTTGCGGTGCCGTTCCGGTTACTTCCGCTTCAAACTGTTTTGTCGTTCCCACCACAACACCGGCATCTTTCGGTGTTACGTTAACAGCATCAATGGAAACGTGCCCCGTTACGTTCACCGTTGTTGATGCCGTAACGCCCGGCTTGGCATTGGCAGAAGCCGTAATGGTCAATGTTTCAGCCTGTTCCTTTGCCGCTACCGTCAATAATCCCGTAGAATCAATGGTTGTCAAAGCTGACGTATTACCGGATAACGACCAGCTTACCGTCTTATCCGTACTGTTTGTGATAACATCCGCCGTAAACTGCATCGTGGAATATACGGCAACATTGTCAGAATCCTTGTTAATGGTAACAGAACGTACTTTTACGCTGTCATCCACCGGAATCGGGATGATTACATCCACGGTATGCCAGACTGGATTGTAGGCCATAATCTGGGCATTCGGAACCGTAACACCGTCAATGGTAACCGGAATCTGAACCAATTCGTCTCCGGACTTTGCGAAATCCCAGCCCCTGTCCGTATCTGCCTGGATCGTAACATCAATGCTATAGTTCCCTCTGCTTTTGAGAATATAATCGGTTTTATTATAGCCCTCATCATTATCGACACGGTTTGTGGGTGTTCCCCGCGTATGCGGTGGGTTGGCATCAATATAAAGATCCAGGTTACTTGCCGGATAATACAACTGATAATGATTGGATAGTAAATTATTGTTATTGTTTTCCATTGCATTATAGAATGCATTCCGGAACTCCAGGTGTTGTGTCACTTCATCCGCAATCATCGGAATGGTTTGTCCGGATTTGCTTACCAGATCAATGGATGTCATATATTTCTTTGTCGGAGTATGCAACGGTTCCGGTGAGTAACAAACCTCTACACTATCATCACCGTCAAGTTTGACATACATATTGATTTCGGCACCGTATCCGGCATTTACCGAAAAGTAATGGCTAATGTCGGTTGCAATCTCCGTCTCTTCCGTATCGAAATATTCCGTACCGTCAATGGTAATTCTCCATTCAAAGGTGGCGGTATCACCCTGATTCAATCCCGGGTACAGTTTTAATAAATTTGTCGTAAATACATAACCACGGATCTGATACGTATCCGTATTCCGGTCATAATAGAATTTGACTCGGTTGATGGCGTTCGTTTTTCCATCCGTAACCGTCACGTTCTTGGTGTAATTTTTTCCTTCCTCAACTTCCGTCCAGATGCTATCCGCATGAACTTCCGTCGTAAAGGTCGGCAAGAACGTAATCATCATTGCCAGTGACAGCAATAATTTACTGATTTTGCTTCTTACATTATGTTTCATATAGAGTCCTCCCCTCTGTACTAACGTATTGTTTTTATCTCAATAAGACAGTTTCATTATATAAGATATGCGTTAAAATAGTAACAGTTTTTCATTTGATTTTTTATTTTGTGACCTGATTGGTTGTATATCCAACAAAGTATAGTATACTTTGGGTATCTAAGAGGAGTTGATCGGTATGAAACGGATTCTGATGGCGTTGTTATGCATACTTTTTCTGACCGGTTGTCAGGGACAGACAAACGGCGTGTCCGAAAAGGAAAAAGAGGAATTGATTGAAACCGGCAAGCAGATGGCCCAGACGATTCTGAGCGAACGGTTGGAAAAAGAAACAGCCGTTTTTCAGGTTGAACCGTATTTGGACAAGCCAATCAGCGGTTCTGTAAAGCTGACGGATTATGTCAAAGGTATCTATTATAACCAATCCGTTCCGTATGAATTCTATCTCAACACCAAAACCAAGGAAATGTACGTCAGTGAAGGATTTGAAGACTTGCAGACCTTTACCGGTCAACAAATCCTGCAATCCCTGGGATTAACCGGAAAAGCCGAAATCGATTATATTTCCATCGATCCGCTCTGGTTATCCAACGCTTATAACCCGGACGAACGCCCGGACACGAACGATTTGCACGTATATTACGAAAACGTATTGCCGATCGGTACCCGCTTTGAAGAATACTTTGCCGGTCCGAACCGGCAGACGATTCATCCGTTATGTCAGGTTCGTGTGGACGATACGGTGGATTTACAGAACTATACCATGGAAGACTTTGATTTTTCTGCCATCAATACGGATGTGTTATATCTTGTTTTATACAACAGTACACAACGGCTGGAGTACCGGCAGGATGAGCATTCATCAGGCCATCCGGCCGTACCGAAACTGGATTATTCCGGATACGAACAGATTCTGCTGGAAAATATGACGGTTCTGGCTTCTGTACAACGAACCTATAAAGAAGGCGACACTGATTTATCCTGCACGTATTCCGCAGAAGATTTCCGGATGGAACAAACGGAAAACGGTATATCGGTCACCGTGGAAAATCTCAGGGAACTGAAGCCGATGTATTCGCTGGTTACGGACGATGAACAG
>JABUSI010000039.1 GCA_021442745.1 Erysipelotrichaceae bacterium
CAGGGTAAAGCTATCAACTATCTTCCTTTGAAGATAAATTCTGCAAGCGTTATTCCTGTTATCTTCGCTTCTGCTGTCATGGTTGCTCCGGTTACTGTCATGAGTTTCTTTGAAGCGAATGAAGTAACAGTTAAAATCTCGAATATTCTGAATTATCAGAAACCTTTGGGGCTGTGCATTTATGTAGTATTGGTAATTCTGTTTACCTTCTTCTACACGAACCTGCAAGTGGATCCGAAGCAGATTGCCGATAATCTGAATAAACAGGGAACTTACATTCCGGGCATTCGTCCGGGTAGTGAAACAGTGACTTATGTTTCCAAAGTATTAAATCGTATTACAGTTTTAGGTGCTTTGTGGCTGGCAGTTATCGCTGCTTTGCCATACGTCTTACCAATGGTAACCAACATTCCGTCCAGCATCTCTATGGGTGGAACCGGAATTATCATTGTAGTCGGTGTAGCATTGGAAACTGTTAAAGATCTGGAAAGTCAATTGACACAAAAGACATACAGAGGATTCGTACGGAAATAATTTAACTTAAAAGGAGTCACAGTATGAACATACTTATTATGGGACCTGCCGGTGCAGGAAAAGGGACAATGGCAGAACGCATTGTTCAGAAGTATGGAATTGCACACATTTCCAGCGGTGATATGTTCCGCGCAGAGATCGGTGGAAAGACAGAATTAGGATTAAAAGCACAAGAGTACATGAATCAGGGGTTATTGGTTCCGGATGAAGTAACCATTGCGATGGTGAAAAAACGTCTGGAACAGGACGATTGCAAGAACGGGTATCTGTTGGACGGTTTCCCGAGAACGTTACCTCAGGCAATTGCCTTGAAAGAAATAACCGAACAAATCAATGCTCCACTCGAGGTTATCTTGATCTTGGATGTGGAATTTGACGAACTCGTCAAGCGGATTACGGGCCGTCGTCTTTGTAAGGATTGCAAATCCATCTACAACATCTTCTTTACTCCAACCAAGGAAGAAGGAAAATGTGACAAGTGTGGTGGCGAACTGACACAGAGAGCAGACGATACCGTAGAAAGCCTGAAGGTTCGTTTGCAGAGTTATGAAAACCAGACAGTACCTGTTCTGGAATACTTTGCAGAGGCTGGCTTAACCAGAAAGGTGAATGCAGGTCAGGCGATTGACGATGTCTGGAACGATGTTCAGGCAGCGCTGGATCCTTTCCAAAAGTAAGCAACAATTAGAGATGCACAAAAGAGGACGTCGTATTCCGGCGTCTTCTTTTTAAAAATCGAAAAATACTATTCCCATCTTGAAAACCTTGTGATATAATATGACACGCAGTCTCTCGCTTATGCGGAAGATTGGTTTCTGTCGACAGGAAACACAACAAAATCTTGATGATTCCCAAGGAGGTATGAATGGGTAATAAACAGGATGTAATTGAAGTTGACGGCGTTGTAGAAGATACCCTTCCGGACGCCAAATTCAAGGTGAAGTTAAGTAACGGTCTTAGCATATTGGCCCACGTTTCTGGTAAAATCCGCATGAATCACATTCGCATTTTACCAGGTGATAATGTAACCGTAGAACTCTCACCGTATGATCTAACACGTGGGCGTATAACTTTTAGACGTAAATAGTCATTTAGGAGGAAAAACGCATGAAAGTAAGACCATCAGTCAAACCTATTTGTGACAAATGCCGTGTTATCAAGCGTAAAGGACGCGTCATGGTTATTTGTGAAAACCCTAAACACAAACAAAGACAAGGTTAGTAGGAGGTAAAAGAAATCTATGGCTCGTTTTGCAGGTGTGGACATTCCACGTGATAAGCACGTTGTAGTGTCTCTAACTTATGTTTATGGTATCGGATTGACAACTTCTAAACAAATCTTGGCTGCAGCAGGAGTTGCAGAAAACATTCGTGTTAAGGATTTAACAGAAGCTCAGGAAACAGCAATTCGTAATGAAATTGACAAAATCAAAGTTGAAGGTGATTTGCGCCGTGAAGTCAACTTGAACATCAAACGTTTGATGGAAATCGGTAGCTACAGAGGTACCCGTCATCGTAAGGGACTTCCTGTACGTGGTCAACGTTCCAAGACGAACGCACGTACACGTAAGGGACCACGTCGTACAGTAGCGAACAAGAAGAAATAAGGCGTAGGAGGAAATAAGTAATGGCAAGTCCAAAGAAAACAGTTACACGGAAGCGTAAAGTCAAAAAGAACGTTGCCCGTGGTGTAGCTCATATTCATTCCACGTTCAATAACACAATCGTAACGATCACAGATGAACATGGAAATGCAATTGCATGGTCCAGTGCTGGTGCTTTGGGATACAAAGGTTCCAGAAAATCAACACCGTTCGCTGCTCAGATGGCAGGCGAAGCTGCTGCAAAGGCTGCAGTTGACCAAGGTATGAAGACCGTTGAAGTTAATGTCAAGGGTCCGGGTCCGGGACGTGAAGCAGCAGTTCGTTCTTTACAGACTGCTGGTTTGGAAATCACAGTTATCAATGACGTGACTCCTATCCCACATAACGGATGCCGTCCACCAAAGCGCCCTCGTGGATAGTAATAACTAAATAGGAGGAATAGTTGATGCAAAAGTTTGAACGTGCTAATTTTAAAATCGAAGAGTATGTAGAATCAGAACACTATGGAAAGTTCATAATGGAACCACTGGAAAGAGGTTTTGGTACAACAATCGGTAACGCATTGCGTCGTGTTTTGTTGTCATCTTTACCTGGTGGAGCAGTATATTCTATTAAAATTGACAATGTGTTCCATGAATTCACAGCTATTCCGGGCGTAGTCGAAGATGTTACCGCAATTATTCTGAACATCAAGGATCTGATTATCAAAATCAGTACAGATGAAACGTATACATTGCGTATTTCTGCAAAGGGTCCGGGGGTTGTTACTGCCGGTGATATTGAATGCCCTACAGATGTAGAAATTTTAAACAAAGATCTTGTAATCGCTACACTTGCTGAAGGTGGAGTATTACAAATGGAAATGAAGGCTCAGAATGGTAGAGGATATGTTAAGGCAGATACAAACAAGTCTTTGTATCAAGGTTCTTCACAGGGTATCGGAACTATTTATACTGACTCCATTTATACGCCTATCAAGAAGATTTCTTACGTTGCTGAACCTACACGTGTAGGTCAGGATGCTAAGTATGACAGATTGGTATTTGAAATCTGGACAGACGGTTCTATCGACCCGAGAGAATCCTTGGCTTTAGGTGCTAAGATTCTGATCGATCATTTGGAAATCTTATTGTCTGTTGATGAAACAGTCGGTAATCAGGACAGTTTAATCAAGGATCCTACCGGAGAAACATCCAATAAGGGCCTGGTTATGATGATTGAAGACTTAGACCTTTCTGTACGTTCTTATAACTGTCTGAAGCGCGCAGGCATTCAGACTGTAGAAGAATTGGTTCAAAAGTCCGAAGATGAAATGATGAGAGTCAGAAATCTTGGTAAGAAGTCTTTAAAAGAAGTAAAAGAAAAATTGACTGAGTTGAATCTCAGCTTCAAATCATACGAATAAGCAGAGGAGGAAACGATATGTGGAATCGTAAACTAGGACGTACTGCTGACCACAGAAAGGCTATGTTACGGAACTTGGCTACGGAAGTGGTAATGCGCGGTAAAATTGAAACAACAGAAAAGAAAGCTATGGAATTGCGTAGCGTTGTTGATGAATTGATTACATTAGGTAAGCGCGGAGATATGCATGCACGCCGTCAGGTTGCAGCATACTTGCGTGAAAACGTAACAGATCCTAAGACAGGAAAGAACCCTGTTCAGATTCTGTTCTCTGATGTTGCTCCTAAGTACGCTGATCGTAATGGCGGATACACACGTGTTGTAAAGACAGGTTACCGTCGTGGCGATAACGCACCTATGGCTATCATTGAATTGGTATAATTAGGTTCAGCTAAAGAGGGTTCATAGGAATCCTCTTTTTTCAGAAAAGAGGGATGGCTGTGTTTTCGATTGAAGAAATAAGAGAAGATGCCCTGAAACGAGAAATACCGATTATGAAAGACGACGGGATTGCCTATCTGTGCGATTTCATTCGGAAACAAAACATAAAACGTATTCTGGAAATCGGTACTGCCGTTGGTTACAGTTCCATCTGTATGGCGGATGTTGCCGATGATGTATTCGTCACTACGGTAGAGCGTGACGAACAACGGTATGAAGAAGCAATCACAAACATCAGGGATATGCAGAAAGAAAACCGGATTACTGTAGTTTGTATGGATGCACTCGAGTACGAAGATGACGGTGAATACGATCTGTTGTTTATCGATGCTGCCAAAAGCAGCAACGGGAGATTTTTGGATCGGTTCGGTAAGAACGTAAAAGTCGGTGGCTACGTCATTGTCGACAATATGTACTTTTACGGCTTTGTCGATGATATCGGCCAGGTAAGGACGAAGAATTTACGGCAGCTGGTACAGAAAATACAAAAGTTTAAGGAACAGATTATGAATCATCCGGATTATGAA
>JABUSI010000123.1 GCA_021442745.1 Erysipelotrichaceae bacterium
ATTTCCAGTACCGTACAGAACGGAATCTTCGGATCGGCGGCAATAATATAATAGCCTTCGTAGGTAACACCTTGTTTGTACGTACCGTCAAACTGACGGACACCTTTGTCTTTGTCGTAATGTACACCGCACGCAAAATTACCGTGTCCCGTCTTTTCTCCGGTACAGCCTTCGCAATCCACACCGTAACGGGAATAAACCGGATAGTAATACGCTCCCTTTTTGACTTTGGAACCTTTGCGGTATTCGATATCCTGCGCTTCTTGTGTTACGGATTCACTGATCGGTGTTCGCATCAGAAGCCGTCCCATGATATCGTATGTCAGCTGATATTCCGTATACGTAAATCCCAGTTCTCCGTCCGTCGCTTTCGAATACAGATACGACGGTCCTTTTTTCTGACTGGTATTGGTCTGTTTTGTTACCGGGTAGTTATAGAACTCCGATTCCGTCGTCTGATACACCACCCGTACAGATTCGGAATTGTAGATGTTGGTCGCCAGTAAGGAACTGCTTAAAAAGATACCCGGTTCCAGTTCCCCGTACAATCCGCAGAACAACACCATACCGGCAATCATACAGCGTTTCAATGACATAAAACGGACGTTTTTCATCTGTTGTAAAGGCACCAGCAACCAGTCTTTCAGCGAGCGTCGTTTCCATTTCTTAATGGTCCGGCGAATCCGGTACCAGATCCGTCTGATCTTCCTCATAGTTTCACCCCGAACAACAGCTCGTATTGTTCCATCTGGATTTTCTGTAACGTTTCCTCATCCACGTTCTTCATCTGTGCCATGAATTCTCCGACGTAATGTACATAAGAGGATTCGTTCTGTTTCCCGCGCATCGGAACCGGTGCCATATACGGACAATCGGTTTCGATAAACAGGTTTTCCATCGCGGTATCCGCTACCGTTTCCTTCGGTTTCACACTGTTTTTAAACGTCAACGGACCACCGAATGCCAGATGATAACCGATTTTCACAAACTCTCTTGCCATTTCCGCAGAACCGCCGTAACAATGCATAATACCGCCCTTTTTCACATTCTGCGCTTTCAGAATATCGTACGTATCCTGCATCGCATCACGGGCATGAATCAACACCGGTTTGTTCACTGTATCGGCAAGCTGCAACTGTTTTATGAAACATGCCTTCTGCAAGTCGTTGTAACTTGTATCCCAGTGATAATCCAGTCCGATTTCTCCGATTGCCACACACCGGGGATCGGATACAACCTCTTCCAGCCACTTCCAGTCCTCTTCTGTCAGTTTCTGTAAATCTTCCGGATGATAACCGCAAGCCAGATCCAGCCAGTCGTATTCTTTTTTCCACCCGATCATCGTTTCCCATTCTGTTCTGTTCATACACATGACCAAAACGCGTCCGACATTGGCTTCTTCGCATCGATGGATATACGATAAGAAGTCATCCTGAAACGCTTCGTCCGCAAAATGGGAATGGGTATCAATCCAATACGTCATATTATTTTCCTAAACAGAACCGCGAGAAGATTTCATCCAGCAGTTCTTCCTTACTGTAGGCGCCGATGATTTCCATCATACACCGGTGACATTGTTGTAAATCTATCGTAACCAGATCGAGTTCGATATGGTTTTCCAAGGCTTCTTTTGCCCGCACCATGGCTTTTCTTGCCTGCATCATCAGACCGATCTGCCGTTCATTGGTTAACATCGGTTTATGAATCTGCTTCTGATAGTCTGCGTATTTTTCCTGCAACGCATCCAATAACTGCCGGATATCCTGATCTTTTGCGCAGATCTGAATTCCTTCATGGATACATCCCTGATCGGTCTTGTTGTAAACGACAAGACGGTTTTTCCCTTCCGTCATTTCCAGCAGTTGTCTGTCTTCTTCATCAAGCTCCGCTGAACCGTCCAGTACCACAAGAACCAGTTCACTGTCCTGTACGGCTTTGTAACTGCGGTCGATTCCGATTTGTTCCACAAGATCCTCCGTTGCATGAATACCTGCCGTATCCAGAAGATGCAGCGTCAGTCCCGGTAAATGCACTTCCCCTTCAACAATATCCCGTGTCGTACCCGCAACCGGGGTGACAATGGCTTTTTCTTCTTCCAGAAGCGCATTCAGAAGGCTGCTTTTCCCGACGTTCGGTTTCCCGACAATCGCCGTCTTAATTCCTTCCCGGATGACTTTACCGGTCTGTGCCTGCCGTAAAATCTCATCCATTTCTGCAATCCACTGTTTCGTCATTGGCAACAGCGTTTCTTCCGTCAATACGTTCACATCGTCATATTCCGGATAATCAATGTTCACTTCAATGTTGGAAATAATCTGCACCAGACCTTCCAGAAACGGATCCACAAGTGTTTTTACACTTCCCCGTAACCCGTTCATCGCAATCGAAGACTGATCGCCATTGGTAGCTTCCAGTAAATCCTGAATGGATTCCGCCTGTGCCAGATCAATCCGTCCGTTTAAAAATGCCCGCTGGGTAAACTCTCCCGGCAATGCCAGTCTGGCACCCTGCGACAACACCAGCGCCAGAACCCGACGCGTCACAAACGGTCCCCCGTGACAGCTGATTTCCACGATATCTTCCTTCGTATAGGATTTCGGTGCCCTGAATACGGTAACCAGCACTTCATCAATCTTTTCCCCGTTCTCATCCACAATATAACCATACTGTACGGTATGGCTTTGCTGGGACAAAAGATCACGCGAAAAAATACCATTTACCATCGATATCGCTTCACTTCCGGAAACACGAATCAAAGAAATGGCCGATTGTTGCAACGCTGTCGAAATCACCGCAATGGTATCCATAAAATCTCCTTATTTCACAGGCAGTATCATTGTACGAGTTTTTCACAATTTTGTACACCCTCGGGGTATAATAAGACCGGAAGGTGATAGCATGTGCGGACGGTTTTACGTCGAAGAAGATGAAGAATTACTGGAGTACTACGACCAGCTGGTAAAACAGTACGGTACCGAATCCGTCGATGCCCTGTCCAAAGACGAAGTATTTCCATCCGAAAACGCCCTCGTACTGGTCGAACAGGACGATACGTTAACCCCAAGGATTATGAAATGGGGCTATCCGAAATGGGACAAAGGCATCATTATCAACACCCGCATCGATTCCTTACACAAACCCATCTACAAGGAAAACTACGAAAAACACCGCTGTGTCATCTGTGCTTCCGGATTCTACGAATGGAACAGTCAGCATCAGCGCTATGCCGTAAGTACCGGTCAATCCGTATTATACTTCGCCGGTATTTATGATAAAGACACCAATGCCTTTTCCATTCTGACCACCGACAGCATTCCTCCTTTATCATCCATCCATCACCGCAGTCCGGTCATCCTGACCCGTAATCAGGCTTACCAATACTGCAAATATCCGAACCATCCGGTTATTCATACGAATCCCGAAGGGCTTTGGATGAAAGAAGACACAAAAACCGCATAACGCGGTTTTCTTTTTTTAATGATTCTCTTTATTCATGAACACTTCCAGCGGAATCTGCTGTGTATTCTGGCCGTAATATTTAAACACTTCCACCGCTCTGTCGATCTGTGTCTGTGTAAATCCCGGTACGTTCGGACTCATGGAATACGCAATATAATAAGTCTTAGCCGCCTCTTCCAGATAAACCACGGAATACATGGCTTCCTTTAACGTTCTTCCGACACCGATGACACCATGGTGTTTTAAAATAACAGCCAGAGAATCCCCCAGGTTCTCCACTGCCTCATATCCCATCTGGATACTGGCAGCACTCGAATACGGCGCCACTTTCACCGAACCCCATGTCGCATTGGCCAGTGTTGTCAGATTACAAGGCAATTCATCCAGAATCAGACCCACACCGGTCGCATACGGCTGATGCGTATGAATGACACAGTTCAAATCCGGCCGTTTTTCCAGAATATAACACAAGGCCCCCGTATCAATGGACGGCTTTCTCGTTCCCTCGATGACATTTCCAAAAATATCCACCACAAGGATATCCTCCGGAACCATATCTTCATAAATCATACCGCTCGGTGTAATCAGAATCTCACCGGTTTCCATTCTCCAGCAGATGTTTCCTCCGCTTAAAGCCACCAGACCATAACGATCCAATCGCAATGCATTCTTTAATACTTCCGCTTTCTCTTTCTCAAACATAGTATGATCCTCTTTTTTTCATTTTCTCTGTAAGAACATTATACCTTGTCCGGACTGATTGTTGAATACGTATTTCAGTTCGCAAATACGTTATGAATCAGTGTAATGACATACATATACGGAATCAGAATCAACACCACCGGAAACAGATACACCAGCGGGTATCTGAATTTTTCCCGCAGCCATTCCAGCGCTTTCACCCCCACCGTATCGTAGGTATAGAAATAATTGGCATAGGAACATACCGTTTTCCGCAATATGGTATTGACGATATGCATCAG
>JABUSI010000316.1 GCA_021442745.1 Erysipelotrichaceae bacterium
ACTGTGCATTGTGGGCAACTTCTTCCAGTGTAATCAGACGGCGTTCCGTTGTCGGTCTCGGATCTCCGATCATACCGGTTGCACCGCCGCACAACGCAATCGGTGTATGACCGTTCTTCTGATAACGACGCAAAAGTAAAATCTGTTGTAAATGACCTACGTGCAGGGAATCTGCTGTCGGGTCAAATCCGCAGTAACAGGTAGCCGGGCTTTCCAGACGTTCTTTCAATCCTTCAAAATCCGTTACGTCCTTTACCAGTCCGCGCCATTGTAATTCTTCAATAAATGTCATAGTGTTTCCTCCCTTTTCCAATAAAAAAGAGCATCCTCCAAGGACGCTCTTCACGTGGTACCACCTTAGTTCATTCGTTATATTCCGAATGCGCTTAACTCCGTTAACGCCGGAATACGTCTCCGTTACGAGAAGCTCAAAGGTGTATTCACCTGTCTGACTTCCGTGGTTCGCACCAACCACCACGTCTCTTAGAAGCAGGTTCAGGTTACTCTTTCTTTTTCATCGCTTACTTATCATAATACTTATTTTGTGGATTGTCTATGCGTATACAGATAACTTAACTCAATTTCCTTATCGTTAATGGTATCGTGATTCAGCATTTTCGTCATAATCCGCATTGCCAGAGCACCCAGATCGTAACTCGGAATGCTGAAGCTTGACAGCTGCGGTCTTGCCATATCGTTATACTTGGAATCCGTTGCACAGAAGATTTCCATATCATCCGGTACGGAAATATTGTTTTCCTGGCACGCATTCAATACCGCAATAGCCTGGGAATCCCGGTTCGCAATGACCAGCTGATGACGATGGGTTTTAAAATAATTCCCCAGATATGCATACGTCGTACGGTATTCGTTCGGAATTTCCACATACCCGTTGAACGTCTTCCCGGCGTTTTCATACGCTTTCCGTACACCCGATAAAATCTGTTCGGAAACCAGCGGATTCTTACGGTCCTGAATCACCGCAATGTCATCCACTCCGTGACGGAGATAATTTCCCGTCAGGTCCATAATGGCTTTTTCCATATCCACAAACACCGAACAGATGGAATCCCCGCTCATACGGTTCCCGATATAGACAATCGGTACGTTGTAATTGCGTAAGGTATTCAGTTCGTCCTGTTTCAGATGATCGTTATACACAATCACGCCATCCACATGAGATTTGATAATATTTTCAATGATTTCATTCATTTCATTGATTCCAACCGTTGAGGTATGCAGGATGATGTTGTACTTGTAGATTTTCGCTACGTTCAGTAATCCGTTGATAATCTTACCGATATACGAAAAACTGGATTCCGGTACAACCAGCGCAATCGACGTTGTCTTCTGCAATGCCAGTCCCTGGGCAACCGCATTCGGCTTGTATTCCAGTTTATCAATGGCATCCTGTACCCGTTTTCTTGTTTCCTCCCGCACCACGTTGGAACCGTTGATAACACGGGAAACCGTTGCCAGTGAAACACCGGCTTCATGAGCTACGCTGTAAATCGTAACTCGTTTCATATCGTCTTTTAAATGTTTCTCCGGCATGGTCGTTCCTCACTATTCTTTCGGTTCTTCGGTTGTTTCTGCCGGTTCTTCCGCAGGTTCTTCTGTTTCTTCTTTCTTATCGAACAAGCCCTTTACGAAATTTGCACCGGCTGTTGCGGCATCGCTCAATCCCTTGGCAGCTTTATCAGCTGTTTCCTGTACTTTCGGGTTGGACATTACGTCTTCGTAAGCCTTCTTCGCAGCTTCTACACCCTTGGCAGCAGTTTCCTTTGCCTTATCGGCAGCTTCCTGGAACTTCGGATTTTCCCTGGCATCTTCATATGCCTTCTTGGCAGCTTCCACACCCTTCACAGCGGTTTCCTTCACTTTTACGGCAGCTTCCTGAATCTTCGGGTTTTCCTTGGCGTCTTCATATGCCTTCTTGGTAGCTTCCATACCTTTACCGGCAATATCCTTCAAAGTTTCAAATGCATCGTTAGCCTTTTCTTTCAGATCATCCTTATCAATGTTCTTGACAAACTCGGTAACGGTCTTCACAGCTGTTTCATACACACCCGTCAGTTTTACCTTCGCTTCTTCCACTTTTGCCTTGTTGTCAGGATTTTCCTTGATTTCGTTCAGTTTGGCAACACCGTCGTTATAGGCTTTCACGACAGAGTCTTTTACGGTTTCCATACTGAACTTGTCCTTGTTTTCTTCATACGCTTTCTTGGCAGCTTCGATTGCCTTGTCGGTTTCTTCTACCGCCTTGTCCAATACTTTCTGTACATCGTTATGTACGGATTCTGCTGTTTCCTTCAATTCTTCCATTTTCTTTTCTTCCATGATTATTCTCCTTTCTCTACTTCCACAAACGTGGCTTCTTCTGAAGTTTCTTCTTTTTGAGCCTTGGATAAATTATCCCAGAACTGACGCAGGAATTCTGCGACAATACGCATGTTTTCAGACATCTTGTCCGCAAAATTCTTAATGGTCATTTCGGTTGCAGCTCTTAATGCTTCTACTGACATAGAAACATTAACAATTGCCCGAACAGGAATTTTGAATTCGTCGAGATAATCGTTCACAATATCCAAAGTACTATCGACTTTCGGCATCATTTTCTTTACGTCACTTAAAATACCCAATACTTTCAATAATACGAAAATTAAAACTAACAGTACAACAACAAGCAGAATATTCACTGCATATCCGCAATATTGGTTTACAGTTTCCAGAATCTCCATAACTTCACCTCTTATCATCATTATCTTACCTTATCGTGAAAACATTTTCAATGACTTTGACAGGCTTTCACTTTTTCCTTGAACGGGTAGATATCTTTTGAACTCATAAATACGTAGACGCACGGCTCTTCACTCGCCAGCATTGCCGCTTCTTCATCCGTTTCATGGAATATGTGACAATTCGGAATCCGGTCCGTCAGATACGTGATATCGATATCGATGCCCGGTTCAAAGTCATCGATACTGGTAAAATCACATACCCCGACAACATCCGCTTTCTTCAGCGCTTCCGCAAATTCATTCACAAAATACTGTACTCTGGACACCCTGTGCGGTTTGAATACCGCTACGATTTTACGGCCCGGATAACGCAGTTTTGCGCAATCCAGCGTCACGCTGACCTCCGTCGGATGGTGTGCATAATCGTCGATATAAATGTTTCCGTGGTATTCTTCCACCACAAAACGCCGCTTGACACCGGTAAATCCGGCAAGTCCCTGTTCGATTCCTTCCGGCTGCAAGCCTTCCAAAAGGCCCAGGGTAATGACGGACAAGGCATTCCACAGTAAATGCCGTCCGACAAACGGCAGATGAAACCGTCTGACAAATTCCCCGTATGCATAAACGTCAAATTCCATCCACGTCGGTGTTTCCACTATATTCTTTGCCTGAATATCATTACCGTCTTCCACCCCGTACCATACGGTATGTTGTGGTAAATGCAGTTTTCTTGCTCTCGGATCATCTCCGAACGCAATGATTTTATCCGATACGCCCTGCGCAAATTCTTCATACGCATGACCGTAGTCTTCTTCTGATTTGTAGTAATCCACATGGTCGATTTCCACGTTCGTTATCACCGCATATTTCGGCTTATATGCCAGAAAATGACGACGGTATTCGCAAGCTTCCAGCACGAAATACCTGCTGTTGTCTTCCACATGTCCCGTACCGTCACCAATCAGATATCCGCAAGGTCCGAAATGCGACAGCATCGCACTCATCATCCCCGTGGTCGTCGTTTTTCCGTGAGAACCGGAAATACAGATGGAATTGTACGATTCCAGAAGTTTTCCTAAAAAGACATGATACCGGTATACCGTACAGGTCGGATTGTTTCTTGCCGCAGCCACTTCTTCAAAGTCATCCGCAAAAGCGTTCCCCACGATTACCGTCATATTGTCCTTAATGTTATTCTTGTCAAAAGGCAGCATCGTAATGCCCCTGGCAACCAGCTGATCTTCCGGGAAGAAATGTTTTTCCAGATCGGATCCCATGACTTCCTCTCCCATATCATGCAGGATGGAAGCCAGAGACGCCATTCCCGTTCCCTTTATTCCGATAAAATAATACATAGGAGCCTCCTATTTGAATTCATCGTCAAACAATGACATATTCTGAATGGCATCCTCAAAATCCGCCTGTCTGTGCAATGCCACCCGGGTCGGACGCACGTCCATTTCCGGATACACCGTTTTTCTCACGGATACCGGTTCTTCCGGTTCCGGTTCGTTCACGGGTTCTTCCATAACAGTTTCCAGCAGGAAATCTTCCGGACGCATCTGCGCAATTTCCGGTTCCACATCATCGCCCATAATTTCCGAAGTCGGGAAATTACCCTTGATCGGACTTAAAATCATACCGGTCGGGCTGATAATCGCACCGGT
>JABUSI010000021.1 GCA_021442745.1 Erysipelotrichaceae bacterium
ATGGAAGAGTATCGCAAAGCCATGGAAGGGGTTTATACTACTTCCGTGAACGAAAGTACACTGGATGAATCACCGATGGCATATAAGGCATTGGAAGATATTATTGATGTAATCAAGGAATCGGTTGATATTGTGGATGTGATGAAGCCGGTATACAATTTCAAGGCATCTGAATAAGGGGAGCCCTGGGAAAGATAAAAAAGAGCAGTTGTGTTGAAGTATCTGATTTATACGTCAACGACTGCTCGTTTTTATGCACATGCATAGGAAACGAAACTTATAAGAATTTCGAACGATTTGTTTTTAAGCCGTGCAAGCACGGAAGATGCAATGTCAGCCATTAAGCAGTACCTCCATTACATTTATCATACTTTTATAGATGCCCATTTCCTTGGCATATTCTGTAAGGTTCATAAGATTTTTCTGCGGGTCTTTCACATATGCATGAAGAGCCTTGGTAAAAATCTCTTTATCAAGTTTGGTACGATACTTGAAACAGTCGCATATTGTTCTTTCACGATCGTATACGGGAAGAATAACACCGTTGAATACTCCGGTTGTTTCACCAAGATGGTATACATGATTCCGGACGTAATAGGCTTTTATCGGTATTGTTTTCTCTATGGCTTTTACGGTTCGCGAGAAGTTCCGGGGAATTGCCATCGTCCATTTTCGAGGTGTAAAGTCACTGTAGCCGTAATAAAAGAGCGCAGATTCCATGCAAAGGATGCCGTGTGTCATTAATCTGGAAAGCATAGATTCTTCTTGCGTGTCATTTGTTGAAGACATACGGTAATATCCGTTTCTGACCCGTTCAATATATCCTTGTCTGAGTAGCAGATATACGTCTTGATCTTTTAGACCGGTGGCGAGGAAATCAGATTTTTTTACTATGTCACCGACTGTGCAAAATGTCTTGTCTGCAATCTTATGTTTGTCCATTTTGTCACCTCCTTTCATGCAAAAAAGATTGGAATTGTATGACTGTATTATAGAAAATATGTGGATGAAATACTATAAAAATTACACGCTAAATATAGCAAATGCGTGTAAATAGTTTATCCGGGTTATTTTTCAGAAAGGGATGTTACAAAATCAGACGGTTATGGGAAAACTGACGATGTAGTACGATGGAAGCTCTTGATTAACAAAAAGAGAATCGGCTGCTGAATTAAAAATCTATAAAAAATCTAATAAAATTCGTATAAAATATATATAATATTGTAAATACGTTAAAAATTCACATAATTATAAATGAGGTGATACCCATGATTTCCGATGAAGTGCTTGAACTTGTCAGTAAAATTCAAAAAGAACAATGTGAGAGCAATTACATAGAAGTGAAAGCCGCAAAGAACGGATGTCCGAAACTGTACGATACGTTTTCTTCCTTTTCCAATCAGAACGGCGGGGGGATTATTGTGCTGGGATTGGATGAAGAGCATAAATTTTCCGTATGCGGTGTGTACGATGCACAGGATATTCAGAAGAAAATAGCGGAAATGAGTCTGCAGATGGAACCGGTAATCCATCCGGTATGTTCAACGGCTCTGGTGGAAGAACAAACGGTTGTTGTTGTCGAAGTGCCTGAGATTGAGCAATTCCGGAAACCGTGGTTCTATAAAGGTACGGGAAGACTGAAAGGATCTTTTGTCAGGGTTGGAGACAGTGACAGAAGAATGACGGAATATGAAGTATATTCGTTGGAAGCGTTCAAACTGAATATACAGGATGAACTGAGAACTGTTGAAAGGTCAAAACCGGAAGATTTGCAAACGATTGCGTTTGAACGGTTTCTGGTGGAACTGAAAAGTAAGAAGCAGCAATTGTCGAGTCTGAACGTAAATCGTATCCGCGAATTGCAGGGATTTGTGTGTGACGGAATACCGACAGTTGCCGGATTACTCTTGTTTGCGGATTATCCGCAAGAGTATTTCCCTCAGCTCAGTATCCTTGCCGTCCGGGTTCCGGGACAGGATATGAGCAGTACCGGAGCCGTTGGTGAGCGGTTTACGGATAATACACGGATTGAAGGAAACATCAGCAGTATGCTGGATGATGCTATGGCTTTTGTCCGGAAAAACAGTAAAATCAGTACGGTCATCCATCCGATAACAGGAAAAAGAGAAGACAGAAGCGAGTACCCGATGATTGCCATCCGGGAAGTGATACTGAATGCACTCGTGCACAGAGACTATAGTTCGTTTACGCAGAATTCTCCGATTACCATATGCATGTTTTCAGACAGAATAGAAATTGAGAATCCGGGTGGATTGTATGGAAGAATGACATTGGATCAACTGGGAAAAATGACGGCTGATACCAGAAACCCCCGGATTGCCAATGCACTGGAGATCCTGAATAAGACGGAAAACCGATACAGTGGGATACCGACAATACTTTCCGCTATGGAAGAGTACGGGCTGCCAAAACCGGTTTTTGAAGATGGCAGAGGATGTTTTAAAGTAACGTTGTATAACGGTGATTCTTCGAATATGCAAACGGACGCAAGTGAAGATATTTCTCAAAGAGTATTGGAATTCTGCGTCCGTCCGAGAAGCAGGAATGAACTGGAAAACTATTTTAAGGGAGAACTGACCATAGCTTATGTGATGCAGAAATATATCACACCGTTTATTGAAAACGGATTGCTGAATTATACGATTCCGGACAAACCAAAAAGTAAATTCCAGAAGTATGTAACTTCCGTGAAGGGGAAAAACGGTTCCGGATTCTCCAATTATAAATAAAAGAAAACAATCAAAAAGAATCCTGATCGTGAGGTTGGGATTCTTTCTTTTGTTGAAAAATACAATAATGACCGAAAAATATAAAAAAGTAGAACAAAACTATTTGACAAATGGGTTATCTTGATTTAATATAGTTTTGCGAAACTTTTTATGATTGGAGGATATCCTATGAAAATAGAGGACTTGAGGAATCGGCATCGCACCATGACAAAGCCGAAAATGGCAGAGGGGGTTGCGTATGCGGCAGTGTTGGCGAAGCTGGCGGTTGATGGCAGAATTGACGGCACGGAAATTGATATGAGCGATAATAAGTATTTCGTTTCTTCCGTTAAGAGTCTGTTTGATAATCAGAGTGATCTTTCCGGTATGCTGGCGGATATGCTTGTCAGCAACAGTATCGAGTTTAACAAGGAACTGCAGGATATTTACCGGGATTTACTGACGTGTACATCGAAGGAATTAGAAGAAATCATCATAACGTTTGATAAAAACCGGGTGAAGGCGGATCCGAAGTATTCTGAGGATTCCGTTTTGCCCGAATTGTATCCTCTTTTGGAGATGATTGTGAATATGAATGAGGTAAAAAACGTCTGCGATCTGAATTCCGGATGGGGATTCCTGTTATCCGAACTGACGGTAAAGCATCCGCATATCCGTACGGTTGCGTATGAACAGAATGACAGCAAGAAGTGGTATACCAATCTGAAGATGGAATCATTGAATCCGGGAAATCACACCGGAATGCGGGACAGTATTCTTACTTCCGGAGCGGAGCCAATGTATGATTTGTGTTTCGGCGGATTTGCGTCAGGAGCGGAACATGCCGTATCCATTGTCCCGGATTTGCAGAAAGATCTGGATTATTCACAGATGGGGAAGAAAGCAGACTGGGCCTATGTGTACAAGGCTATTCATTCCGTTCATGAAAAAGGAAAAGCCATTGTCGTGATGCCACGGTTCTCCCTGACCAATCCGTTAAAGGAAAGATTCAGAAAACAGATTATGGAAAACGGATATCTGGAAAAAGTCATTCAGATGCCTGCCGGTACGTTACCGAGAACGAATATGGCCTATTCTGTTCTGGTGTTCTCCAACAATAACCAAAACGTGGAATTTGTGGATTGCCGGGATTGCTGGAAAGAAGAGAAACATGCGAAACAGATTGACTGGGAAATGGTAAAGACCCGTTACAGCCAAAATCATGAGATTCTTAAGAATACGGAAATTCTGGAACGCGAGTGTGCACTGGATATCAGCGTGTATCGGGAAGAAAAGAGATTTGCGGAAGAACTTCACGCGACAGAGATTCAAAAGCTGTGTGATACCTTTATCGGCCATGTTATGTTGAAAGATAAGGAAGCGGAAGATCCTGTGGATGTACGATTGATTCGGGTGTGTGATCTGGAAGACGGAATGGTCAATTATGACAATCTGGTGACTGCGACCATGGAACGGAAGAGAGTGAAAGATTCTCTGTTGCAGGAAAATGACGTTATTCTTGCCGCAAAAGGTATTGCGTTTCAGGCTGCCGTTGTACGGAATCTGACGGAAGATACCGTTGCCAGCAACACGATTCTGGTATTACGGGTAAAGGATCCGGAGAAACTCGTACCGGGATATCTGTGTGCCTG
>JABUSI010000243.1 GCA_021442745.1 Erysipelotrichaceae bacterium
CAGGCGCTGCACCAGTCTGATGGTGCTCAACAGCTGCGTCAGACCTTCCAGGGCATAGTCTTCACACTGTACCGGAATCAATACGGAATCCGCAGCCGTCAGGGCGTTCGTATTCAACGTACCCAGAGAAGGCGGACAGTCAATGATAATGAAATCATACTGTTCCCTTACTTTTTCCAGTTTCTGTTTCAGAAGTTTTTCTCTTCCGACTTTATATTCTGCCGCTTCCATATCTGCCGCAGCCAGATCGATATTGGACGGCAGCAAATCCATCGGCGGACGTTCCATCTTAATCAGACAGCTTTCGATATCTTTATCACGTAACAGTAAATCGTACGTGCTGAACTCAAATTTATCCCGGCGTACGCCCAAACCATTGGTCGCATTGGCTTGCGCATCCAGATCCACAAGCAATACTTTCTTGTGACAGTATGCCAGCCCCGCTGCCAGGTTTACGCTTGTTGTTGTTTTTCCTACTCCGCCTTTCTGATTGGCAATCGCAATAATTTTACCCACAAGTCTCACATCCTTACTAACTTATATATTACCATACAAAACCTATTTTTTAACCCGGATGGTCATCACAAATTCATCTTCACTGTCCTGTTGCGTGACGTCCACGTCAATCCCCGTCTTCTTAATCAGGTCAATGGACTGCATCAAGGTATTGACGACAATCTGAATGTTCCGGGTAAAACCCTTGTTCGTTGTCTTCTTCTTGACTTTCTTTTCCGGTTTGAATGACGTTTCAATCTCAAATTCCGTCTGGGCAACGGTTAAACTTCTCGTTAAAATCCGGTGCAGAACATCCCTCTGCTGGTTTTCCGTTAACGGTAACATCGCTCTGGCATGCCGTTCACTGATTTCCCTGGTAATAATCTTTTCCTTGACTTCATCACACAGGTTTAACAGACGGATTTTATTGGCAATCGTACTTTGTTTCTTACCGACCCGTTTTGCCAGTGCCTGCTGTGTCAGATTGGTCATTCCCATAATCTGCACGTACGCCTTCGCTTCTTCAATCGCATTTAAGTCTTCCCGCTGAACGTTTTCCACCAATGCCAGCTGTGCCGTCTGCAAGTCGTCCGCATCCATAACAACACATGGTACAGCCTGTAACCCGGCCAACTGACTGGCACGGAACCGCCGTTCACCGGCAATGATTTCGTAATGATCTTCCACCGTACGGACGACAATCGGCTGAATCAGACCGTTTTCCGCAATGGAATGCGCCAGTTCCTGCAACGTACTTTCTTCAAATTCCAGACGAGGCTGATACGGATTCGGCACAATTGCCGATACCGGTAATTCCTTACTTTCTTTCATGGTATATCTCCCTATAATGGCTGTTTCTTGATTTTCGCATACGCCCTCGGATATCCCTTCGGCGTCTTTCTTACTTTTTCATACGCCAGATTCACACGCAAAGACCCGTCCGACAACTGCACTTCATCACTTTTTGTCAGCTGACATCCCAGTGTCGTAATCGCATTGGTTGCTTCTTCGTGTTCCTGCATCCCGTTTGACCCTTTCATAGCCGCAAACGTACCGTGCAGCTGTACCAGCGGAATGCACAATTCACTCAATACCCGTAAATTGGCTACCGCGCGGGCAGAGACTATATTGTATCTTTTTTGCGACTGAACCGCAACATCTTCCGCCCGTGCATTCAGAATCGTCACGTTCTGTAATTCCAGTTCTTTCACCAGCACTTCCAGAAACCGGCACCGCTTCTGCAACGGTTCGATAATCGTTACTTTCAAAGACGGAAACGCAATTTTCAAGGGAACAGACGGGAATCCCGCACCGGCACCGACATCACACAATTCTCCTTCGATGTTACATACCCGATGCAACAGCAGGCAATCAAAGAAATGCTTCTCATAGATTTCCCCGGGTTCCGTTATCGCCGTCAGATTCATCTTTTCGTTCCATTCCACCAGCAGTTTTGCGTAATCTTCAAATTGCTTCTGCTGGTATTCGGTTAAATGGATCCCTTCGTTTTCACATTGCTGCAGAAATTCTTTTTGTGTCATTGCCCATCCCTCGCCCTATTATTATAAAGGAAAGACCTTTTGAAAGGAATAGAAACCGTACTATAATACTGATAGTGAAAATGAAAAAAGGAGACTCTATGACTACACAAAACGTTGATATGATGTATTACATCAAAGAGACACCGGCACAGGTACAATACTGCCTGGATAACCGCAAACAATTAACAAAACCCCTGGTAGACCGCTTTGTCGGAAACCCACGCAACATTACCGTTGTTGCCTGCGGTTCCAGTTCTAACGGAACCCACCTGGCAAGACGGTTTATGATGGAAACCTTAGGCGTGAACGTCAAAGTCGTAACCCCATATACCTTTACCCATTATGAAGCGAAGTATTCCGTAAACGACCTGGTTGTCTGCGTATCCCAGAGCGGATGCTCCACCAACACCATTGACGCTTTACGCAAATGCAAGGAATTAGGCATCGAAACCATCGGTATTACCGGAAATACGGAAACCAGCGATTTCGTAACGGAAGCTGACGTACTGGTTGACTGGGGCGTACAGGAAGAAACCGTCGGATACGTCACCAAAGGTGTCGTTACCTTAGGTGTATTCTTCGACTTGTTTGCGGCAGAAGCCGCCCTGGCAACAAATCGGATTTCCGAAGACCGTTATCAGTGTATTTTAGCCCAGATCAAGCGTACCACCGAATTGCATCCTATTATGGTCAGTGAATTCGATCGTATCTACAAGGCTAACGAAAAGACCTTCTTAAGCATGCAGAACATGTTTGCGGTAGGCTGCGGTGCCAATATGGGAACCATTATGGAAGCTGCGTTAAAGATCAGCGAAACCGTCACCATCCCGGCCGTCTGTTACGAAGTGGACGAATACATCCACGGACCGAACTTACAGTTAACGCCGAATTATACCGTCATCTTCGTCGACGGCACCGACGAACCTTCCAAGCGTGTCGTACAGGCATATCATGCCACCCACGATGTCACCGACCACACGTTCATCATTACCAACGATCCTTCCATCGACGACTCCCATGCCTTACGCATTCCGTTTGACATCGAAGAATCACTGACACCGCTCGTCAACGTTGTCTTCTTCCAGTTGTTAGCTCACACCGTATCCCTGGCATTGGGTTCCATGGAAAGTCATCCGTTGATGAAAACCTTCAACGACAAGATCAAGAGTAAAACCGAAAAGTGGATCAACCATGACGACGAAATGATCCGTCGCCAGAAGATGGAACGGTAATGAAAATCCTGATCATCTGTTCCAAAGCCTTCTACCCGGATATTCCGCCGGTTCAGGCAAAACTGGAACAAACGGGTCATACGATTCTTCTTCCTAACAGCTACGATAATGTCAATGCCGAACAACAAGCCTGGGACAACGGCACGCATTCACAATTCAAAAAAGCCATGTTTCAAGCCAGCAAAGACAAAATAAAAGAAGCCGATGCCGTATTATGCCTCAACTTCGAAAAGAACGGACAACCCGACTACATCGGCGGAGCCACCTTCCTGGAACTCTACGATGCCTTCACATACGGAAAGAAGATTTACTTATACAACGATATCCCTCAGGGTATGTTGTACGATGAAATCGAAGGCTTTGAACCGATTCTGATTCATCGGGATCTGACAGTCATCAAAGATTAGAGAGAATCATTGCACGATTCTCTCTTTTTTCATTTTTATTGTGTATCTTACTATTTCAGCAAACACTCCTATACCAGTAAAAAGAACGGTTAGTTTGCCTTTTAATCGCAAATAACTTAACATGTTACGTTTTTTGCGATTAGCAAAAATATATTCGCATTTACTTCATAAACAATTTATATGTTATACCCGCAAAGTTCATCCGAATGATACGAAAGGAATCCTGAGCATTTTAAAGTATCTTTTGTAAGTTTGTTTGGGAATAAGACCGTTTCATAAACCGAAACGTTAGGCAGTAAACATTTACAATATAACCGGAAAAACCACACAATTTTCTTTTTTCCTGTCATTTTCACTTTTATTATCATTTTCACCATTTTGGTGAAACTATGGTTAAATATGAAAATTCCCGGATAATATTCCTTTTTAACCACATAAAAGGAAGCTTTCGCTTCCTCTTATGGTTTAACCTAAATCTTCACCGTTTGTGGCGATGACTCTCTGATACCAGTAGAATGAATCCTTCTTGCTGCGCTTCTGCGTACCGTTGCCCAGATCGTCTTTGTCAACATAGACAAAACCGTACCGTTTGGACATTTCGGCAGAAGAACTGGATACGATATCAATCGGTCCCCACCAGCAATACGCAATGACGTTGACACCGTCTTTTACCGCTTCTTTCATCATCTG
>JABUSI010000298.1 GCA_021442745.1 Erysipelotrichaceae bacterium
TCTTCATCATTCGGATACAGTTTTCTTAATGCAGGATACAGAGAGTACACTACAGAAGGACCTAACTGTGTCTGATAGTTGAATGTAGAAATAGCGACTAACAGGAAACGGACGTTCGCTTCCCGGATATCTTCTTTGGTTAATTGATACGTTGGCTTACTCATCTTCCATACCTCCAATTACTGCAGATGCAGGTGCGGTTGCAGCTTTCATTTCCTGGTTGTAATACAATACAGCCAAAGCGATACCGATCAATGATGTTGAGAATACGGTAGCACCGAAATAAGAGAACAATACGAATCCCAACAGGAAATACGGCCAGTGTCTCTTGATTGGCATATAGTTCATCAGGATAGCCATACCTGTTGCAGGAAGCAACTTACCGGCAACCTGTAAACCGTTATACAACCAAGCAGGCATTAAGTTTACAACAGCTTCGGATGCAGCCTGACCGATAATCAGAATAATGAATACCGGGATAACTTTTCTTAAAACGTTCAAAACAGTCATTGTCAGAATGAAATTAACACCCTGATCGAACTTGCCTTCGTTAACAAGTTTCTGAGAATGCTGCTGAATGGAAACACCAACAGTCTTTACGAATACATCCAGGTAGATTGACAACATACCTACCGGCAAACCGATTGTCATACCGATTTCATAACCTTGTCCGGTCTGAATCGCTACGATGGTTGTAACAATCGCGGTCAATACAAAGTCAGGAACAGATGCACCACCAAGACCTACAACACCTAAACCCATCAGCTGCAACGTTGCACCGATGTACAAACCGGTTGCAGTGTCACCACAAACGGCACCAACCAATACGGAAACCAGGATTGTTGAGAAAATCATGGTTTGCGGACCGTGCAGGTCAAAGGATTGTGCTGCGGTGATGAATAGGATTAATAATACTTGAACAAAATTTAACCCAAACATACTTTTAAATTTCTCCTCCTTAAATTTAAAAACTACTTAACAATTTTCCACAGATCCTCATTCGGAACATTTGGCGCATGCTGTACCGTAATCGGAACACCCATGTTCTTGATTTCACGGCAAGCTTCCAGTTCTTCCTCAGTAAGGAATGCGCGTTGGGAAAGGCGAATGCCTTCCAGACGATCCGTTGCACCGATCATTAAGGTATCAATCGGAGCACCGGCTTTCATCAATTCGAGCACAGTAACCGGTGATTTTGCCAACAGGAAAATGACCTGATCGCCATACTTACCGGCTTTGATATTTTCCGTTGCCTTTTCCAAAGGAATGATGGAGCATGCATACCCGTTCGGTTTTGCGAACATCATCATTTCCTTCTTCATTGGGTCTAAAGCGACTTCATCGTCAACGACCATGATTCTTTGTGCACCGACAGAAGGTAAATATTGACTGATAACAATACCATGCATCAAACGGTTGTCAATTCTTGCTAATTTGACTCTCATGTTTTTGCCTCCTTTCTATTGATGGATCTTCCGCCCGTTTCCTGAATACGGGCTTCTGATGGTTTCATTATATCGATATCCGTGAAATTGTGGACAATATGAAAATTGTTTCAGAAAGAGATACTTTTACTTGATTATTTTTATCATAGTATTTGATTATTTAATCATCCGACTGTATTATGTATTCATGAAAACGGTCAATCATTGACCATTTCCTACAGATTGCCTATCATTTCCTTAGCAAGGGGGATTTTATTATGAGATATACAATCATTACCACTCACGCCCGTCTGGCGGACGGCTTTGCTTCCGCTGCCGGATTGTTCGGCATTGACACATCCAACACCACCGTCATCAGCGCATATGTTGACGATGTAACCGACGAAGTATTCAAGAAGAAAGTCGATGACTTCTTTACGGAACATGCCAATGATGAAATAGTGGCTTTCACCGACATTTCCTTCGGTTCCGTCAACCAGTACTTATCGTTATATATGCATAAGCATCCGAATTTCCATCTGATTACCGGTACCAACTTAGCCGTGATGATGGAAATTATGACAAGACCATTGGATGTTCCTATTTCCAAGGAAGAAATGGCTGCCATCGTTTCCAATGCCCGGAGTACCCTGATGTATATGAACAACATGGTATCCTCTGTCAGTGAGGATGACGAATAATGGGATCTTCCCTGATGGTCAACGGGTTTTCCGTTGACGCAACGTTTCACAAACAGGAAATCGACGAACTGTTTGTTCCTCTGTTACAACAGGCAACCGAACGGTATCACCGGACAAACAGACGGATTGTGATTTTCTTAGCCGCCGTACCGGGTGCCGGCAAATCCACATTAGCCGCCTTCCTGGAACAATTATCGGAAACAACCGGTTGTCTTCCGCTTCAGGTACTGGGTATGGACGGCTTTCACTACAACCAGCAGTATCTGAAAACCCATACGCATAACAATGTTCCGTTATCCGCAATCAAGGGTGCACCCGAAACCTTCGACGTCAGACAACTGCAGAAGAAGCTTCAGCAGATCAAAACAGAAGATACCGACTGGCCGGTATATGACCGGAACATCCACGATGTCATTCCGGATAAGATTCACGTATCTTCCCCGGTTGTGTTAATCGAGGGCAATTATCTGTTACTGGACGAACCGGAATGGAACACACTTCACAACATGGCGGACATTACCGTCTTTGTGAAAACCGAACCGGATTTGGTCATCAACCGGTTAATCCGCCGGAAAATGCGTGGCGGACTGGATGAACAGCAGGCTTCCGAATGGGTACACCGTTCCGACTACAAAAACGTATTACGCGTCTTACAAAACGTCTGTGAACACGATTATACATGGACACAGACGGAAGACTATCATTTCACGAAAGGATAAACCGGTATGAACAAAGAAGAACGCATTGCGAAAATCTATCAGACGTGCAAAGAACACGACAAAGTCAATGTCGACTTCCTTGTACAGATCACCGGCTTCTCTCCGGCAACCATCCGCCGGGACTTGCAGACAATGGAAGACAGCAAGCTGATCCGTCGCTTGCGCGGATCGGTCATCTTACATGAAAACCAGCTGGTCGAAGAAAACCTCGCCAGCCGGCAGTTATTGTTGTCAAAAGAAAAGACACTGATTGCCCGATATGCCGCTTCCTTAATCGAAAACCAGGATTTCATTTATCTCGATGCCGGTTCCACCGTATCCAAGATGATTCCATACATTACCGCCAAAAGCATTCATATCATGACCCAGAGTATTACCAATATCCTGGAATTGTCCAAAAAGGACATTCAGATTTACACCGCCGGCGGCAACTTCAAAACCCAGAATGACATTATTCTCGGCAACGAAACAATCGAACGGGTCAAACAGATGACCTTCTCCAAGTGCTTCATCGGTGCCAACGGCATTCATGAATTCTCCGGATTCACCACTGCCGATGACCTCGAAGGCACTTTAAAGAAAACCGTCATCGAACACTCCGTCATTCCGATCATCCTGACCGACTCCACCAAGGTACATATCCTAAACCCGATGAAATTCGCCGACCTCGATCAGGTCACCTTAATTACCGATTATCTCGTACCCGACTTTGATTATTCCCTGATCAAGGAAGTCATATCCGTCACCCCGGAAGGCATCCGCCAGTACCGGTTCGGCAAACAGATTGTCTAAAACATCGGATGGTCGTTTTCGGAATGCTCCGGCATCGTCTGAATGACATCCCAGTGTTCCACAATCCTGCCGTTTTCAAACCGGAAGATATCCACGGCAGCATGCCCCTTCACTTCCGGTGACCGTTTCAGAAGATTATGAATGTATACGATATCATTACCCGCAGCCACACGCTTTACCTCCGTGCGGCTGTTTTTCATATCCCCCGTAAACCGGTTATGAAACTCGTTATAAAACGCCTCAATACCATCCGCCACATGCGGATTGTGCTGCACATACGGTGCTGACAGATACTGTTCAATCGCACTCTCATCATGCTCATTGAAATACCGCAGCCAGAAATCCACCGCTTTCTCTTTGTTGGTAAACGGCGTTTTATCTTCACTGCCATCTTCGTTCACAAACATAAACATTCCCTGACAAACCTTCAGTTTTCCTTCCGTCACATACGAACCCGTAACGGTACGCTTGTTCGCATCCGCCAGCAGGCAAGTCAGTCCCTGTCCGCCTGCATATGTAACCGTCCAGATTCCGTCCTCTGCCTGCCGCATATCGTATTCCGTTATTCCGTCATCCGCAAACACAACACAAATTTCTTCCCCGTCATCAAACGTAACCGACAGTCTCTTCTTCTCCAGTTCCCATTGATTCTTTCTTTTACATACGATTGTTTTCATGTCAACACCTCTTT
>JABUSI010000034.1 GCA_021442745.1 Erysipelotrichaceae bacterium
AAACCGGAGATTCTTTTTTATTCGATGTCGTTGTTCAGATAATCGATGGCGTAGCAGCAGTAAAACTGTACGGCATAATTCATGTAGTCTTCATCGAGATCGAACTTTTCGTTGTGTAACGGCAGTGCCGTTTCTTTTCTGTGCGGATTTCTGGAACCGAACTGTACGTAGGTTCCCGGAACCTTCAATAAGTATTCCGCAAAATCATCACCGGCTAAGGATGGCGTCACTTTCGTGATGAGGTGTTCCTGTCCGAACAACCGTCCGGCTAAAATCTGCGCTTCCCTGGTGACGGCCGCATCGTTGATTAACGGGGAGGTGTTGTCCTGCCATTCCAGGGCTACGGTTCCGCCGTAAATGGATGCGATGCTGTGTGCGGTTTCTTCAATTTTTTCTTTTGTCTGTTTGCGTAATGCCGGTGAGAAGGAACGGATGGTACCTTCCATGACGGCATTGGCAGCTACGACGTTGTAGGTTTCACCGGCAGTCAGTTTACCGATACCGACTAACAGGTTATCCATCGGGCTGGATAAGCGGGTAATGAGCGCCTGAATCGCTACCACGATCTGGGAAGCAATGTACAGGGCATCCACACCTTTTTCCGGAGTGGATACGTGAGCGGCTTTTCCGTTTACGGTAATCCGGAACCAGTCGACGGCTGCATAGGTCGGACCTTCACAGATGGCTACCGTACCGCAGTCGAAAATCGGATTGACGTGCAGGCCGATGACCCGGTCCGTATGGTTCAGATAGCCGCCGTCCACAAACAGTCTTCCGCCATAACCGACTTCTTCTCCCTGCTGGAAGGCCAGGGTGACGGTACCGCCGAATTTGTCGGTATTTTTGGCCAGTATTCTGGCAGCTCCTAATAAGGAAGCGGTATGACTGTCATGACCGCAGGCATGCATTGCGTTGGCGTTCTGCGATGCGTACGGGCAATCGCTGCTTTCGTTAATCGGTAAGGCATCGGTATCTGCCCGTAACATGACGGTTTTGTCTCCGGTAAGCTGACCGGTAATCTTCGCAAAGATTCCGGTCTCGCCTACGCGTTCTGTTTCAATGTTCAGTTTTCTGAGTTCTTCTTCGATTTTGTCAGCGGTCCGGTATTCGGCTTTCGATACTTCCGCATGTCTGTGAAAGTGTCTGCGTAAGGATACGACGTATTCGTGATCCTCTTGGGCTTGCTGACAAATGATTTTCTCAAGATCCTTCATTATTCGTTAACGGTTCCTGCTGCTTCTTTCAACGCATCCAATGAAGTATATTTCTTGGAGTACAAAGATAACGGAGCCATTAACGTATCAGACAATACGGTTACGTTGTAACCCTTGTTGGTTACTTCGTTTGCCAAAAATGCCTTATGCTGGAAGGAGTTCAGATCGATTTCTCCGTTTGCCAATGCTTCATTCGGCAAGGTGTAAGCATCAAATTCCACCAATTCGATGGCGATGTTTGCGCCCATGTCATCCAATACTTTCTGGCATGCATACCAATGCTGGTTGGAAGCGCCGCATACGCCGACCTTAACAACGGTCTTGCCTTCTTTGTCTGTTGTGTAAGTAGCCAGAGCGTTGATTTCTTCATCGGTTAAGGTGAAGGCTGCTGCATCGTATTCGAATGCTGGGAAGTATGCTTCGTTGTAGAACTTCAGCATGAATTCGGCAACGGTCTGTGTCTGGAATGCTTCGGTAATGGTCTTGAATACCGGGTTGTCAATGTCTTCGCTTCTGCAAGCGATGATGTTAACGTATGGGTTTTCCTGACCGGCACCGGCCTGGGATTCAATAATCAAAGCGTCCTTGGAAGGAACCAGTCCGACAGGAATAGCGTAGGTTCCGTTGATGGTGGAAGCACCGTAGTCTTCCAGTGTAGAAGGTAATGTGTTAGCGGTTGTCGGAACGATTTCCACGTTGTACAGATAAGCAGTGATGTCCTTTAATTCCGGAGTATAACCTGCTTCCGGGTCAACGGTAATGAAACCTGCGGTTTCCAGCAACTTGATGGCACGTGACTGGTTGGTTCCGTCATCAGGAATACCAATCTTGACTGCTTCTGCAGGTTTTTCTTCCTTGCTTCCGCATCCCGTTAATGTGAATAGGCAACCGAATGCCAGTAAAACGGATAATAATACAGTAATCGTTTTTTTCATGATCTTTCTCCCTTTCTCTTATTGATCAGATAATCTTTTTTTCTTAAACAGTTCTCTGTTTGTGGTCATCTTTGCCAAAAAGTTACCCAGAGACTGAATAATACAAACAATAATTAATAACAGTACAACACAGACGTTAACGATATCCTGATGGTTCAGATTCTGTCCGTAGTTGATGGCGAAGCTTCCGATTCCGCCTGCGCCGACGGCACCGGCCATCGTGGTTAATCCCATTAAGGAAATGGCGGTGATGGTGGTTCCGCGGATCAATGCCGGAACGGCTTCGTGAAGGTATACCCGGAAGATTAAACCTAAGGTTGAAGTTCCCATACTCTTGGCAGCTTCAATCTTTCCTTTTTCCACACTGGCCAGTGCGGATTCCACCTGACGGGTAAAGAACGGTGTGGCACCGAATACTAACGGTACGATGGCTCCTTTGACACCGATGGAGGTTCCGACCAGCTTCCGGGTAAACGGAATCAGGAAGATTAACAGGATAATAAACGGAATGGAACGGAAAATGTTGGTGATGACGTTCGTGATGAAATAAATCACACTGTTTTCGTAAATACCTTCTTTTTTCGTTACCGTTAACAGGACGCCGAAGGCTAATCCTAACACAAAGGTAATGGCACCGGCGATACAGAACATCTGGAATGTCTGTGAACAGCTGGTCAGAAACCGTTCCCAGTAATCGACCAGGTTCGGCGCAAATCCGCTAATGATTTCCGGCATCAGATAACACCTCGATTCCTACGTTCAGACTCTTCAGATAGTCCGTTGCTTTTTGAATTTCGTCCTTTTGTCCGTTGATGATGACAACCATGCCGCCCAGTACCCGGGAGTCAATGACTTCCACGTTTGCCAGGATGATGTTTAACTTGACATCAAATCGTTTGGAAACATCGGAGATTACGGCATCACCGGTACAACTGTCTTCGAACGATAACTGTACCAGCAGATCATCACCGGTTAACTGTACTAAGGAAGAACCGTCGGTCAGCATCTTGTCAATCTTGGAAAGACTGGATACGGAGCCGATGAACTTCTTGGTAATCGGTTTGGTCGGGTGAGCGAAGATATCGTAGACATCGCCTTCTTCCACGACTTCCCCGTTTTCCATGACGGCTACCCGGTTACAGATGCTCTTGATTACGGACATTTCGTGAGTAATCAGCACAATCGTCAGTCCCAGTTCCTTGTTTAATTTCTTCAGAAGATTCAGGATGGATTCGGTTGCTTCCGGATCCAGGGCACTGGTTGCTTCATCGGATAACAATACTTTCGGGTTGTTTGCCAGGGCTCTGGCAATGGCTACCCTTTGTTTCTGCCCGCCGGATAATTGTGAAGGATAGGCATCAATCTTATCTTCCAGATCGACTAACTTCAGAAGTTCCCTGACTTTTGTGTCAATTTCCTGCTTGCTTTTTTTGCTGTATTTCAGGGAATAGGCAACGTTGTCATATACGGTGGAACGATCCAGCAGGTTGAACAGCTGGAAGATCATCCCGATACCCTTTCTCGCTTTGTTCAGATTCTTGTCATCAATCTTTTTGAACTGACCGTTTTCCATTGACGTCAGTTTCACGCCGTTGACTTCGATTTCCCCGCTGTCCGGACATTCCAGTAAGTTGATGCAGCGGACAAGAGTGGATTTTCCGGCTCCCGAATATCCGATGACACCATAGATCTGGCCGTCTTCAATGTGCAGTGAAACGTCTTTCAAGGCTTCGACTTTTGATGATTTCAGACTAAATGTTTTGTTTAAGTTCTTGATTTCAATCATATTCCCCATCCGTTTCTAAAATAAAAACACGTCCTTTGCCAATACGAAGGACGTGTGCAATCACGTGTTACCACCTTACTTCAAAATAACCTCACGGTTATTTCCTCTTCAAGTACGCCCGGGACGGGTTATACTCTATTGCTGTAACGGGCAAACCCGTTGAGATTTACATGTCAATCTCACTACTCCCAGGCCATCTTCAAATTCAGAACCCATATCCTGTTGCACCAGATCAGGACTCTCTATAAAGTTTTCTGAACTTTACTCTTCTGTTCGTTGTATTTGAATGTATTCTATAACAACATTTCCGGTATGTAAATACCAATTTTCACATTTATTATCAATTTACCGATATAAAAAGTGCTGAAAACG
>JABUSI010000373.1 GCA_021442745.1 Erysipelotrichaceae bacterium
TCCTTTGTCAGATGTACCGTATCTGCCAGTTCACCGTTTGCGTACAGGTAAACTTCGATTTCTTCCGGACGAATATGTTCCACATCGTTTTCATCATCCCAGATCTTGGTTACCGTAATACTGATTGGCTTATGTTCGTTACCGATTGTCAGACTGCCTTCGTTTCTGACATAAACTTCCGGTGTGGTTCCGTCTTTCGGATTGAACACAAACGCAAGCGGTGTCTTGTCCAGTACGAAATTATCCGGAGCTTTTGTTTCCACTAACAGATAGGTATCGGCATCCTTCATGGTCAATACCACATGGTCTACCGTAGCCCATCCTTGTTCATTCGTTTCAAATTCCAAAGCGCAGTAATATGTTTCGTTGTTGTAAGTAATGGTATCTTTCCGGTTTACGCTGTTTGTCTTTCTGGTATACAGTTTGAATGCAGCACCCGTCAACGGTTCTCCGGTATCCTTGTTTGTCTTGAAGACCGTAAACTTACCATGATCGCCGGAAGCAGAAGAATGTGCAGATGCAATCGTTACTTTCTTGTCATCTGTCTTCTTGATATTTTCGTATCCTTCCAGGTATACCGTATTGACAATATCCAGAGTACCTGTATCCACAACTTTTTCTGCATATTCGATAATAATATACGTTGCATCCGGAAGTTCAAAGTCGATAGTCTTACCACCGTCTTTAATCGTATAACAATTCTTCAGTTCTTTCTTCTCACCGTCTTCGACTTTATATACGTGAATTGTTTCCGGTTTCAGAGAAACGTTCTGTGTGCCTACGGTATCTACCAGGTGCAGATTTTCGTTTGTTGTCGCAAACTTTACCTGTGCCTTGTTGAAATCAATCGTATATTTCAGCGTATCCCCGTTTTCCAGAGAAGAAATCTTATCCAGAATACCTGTCCAGTATTCGGCAGTTGCATTAGCGGTTTTGATTTCATCGTAATATTCCATCTGTGCCGTGTTGTTAAACGGAACGTATGCATCTTTTACCGCAATCACGTCATTGTATTCGGAATCCTTAATCTTCAGAGTGTAATACACACGGTATTCCATTGTCGGATTCCAGCGGTAAGATAACAGGTTTGTACCCTTCAGTTTGGCTAAATCAACTGTAAATTGATTTCCGTTCACCGCAACGTCGCTTGTGTTGACCGGTTTGAAGGTTTCTTCCACTTTACCGTTGTTCGGATTATACCGTTCCACGTACAAACTTCCGGAAACATATTCCAGTCGGGTGTCAAACGTATCGGTGAACATTACACTTGTCTGTAAGAAATCCGGTGCGGTCTTTGCTTCTGAATACAATCCCGGATTCAGTTTGACCATATAAGAAATGGTGTGTTTTTCCTGATCGACTTTTCCCACTGTCTTTTCAATGGTACCGTCATGACTTTCTTTATGGAACACGATGGCTTCCGACGTATTCTTTCTTCCCAATACATCACCATAATATCCGATGATACCGTTCCGTAATGTAAAGTTCTTCTTCAGATACGAATCAATGGTTTCTCCCGTTTTGGAAGCAAGAATGCTTTCACGGCTTACGCGATATTCCACAACCAGCGTTGCATCTTCCGCAAACGGCCACTTGGAGTTCTTCCAACTGTTTCCATCCGTTTTTACAGTTGTAATACCAAACAGTATCTGGAACTTACCGTTATTGGCATTGTAAATCTTATAGTCGGTAAACGGCTTGCCGTTTACTGTAATCGTTATGTCTTCCGGTGTCTGTTTTACATAATAGTCACCCGGCATGAACCGTAAATTGTCTTCCAGATAGAACACATCGTTCTTATCCATACCGGCAGGAACCGTTATGGTTGCGCGATAGGTAATATATCCTTCTTCCTTACCTTCATCCGCAGACAGAATCTCCTTCTTTGTTCCCGGAGTGATTCCACCCTTTGTGATGGTTTTACCGGTTGACCATTTTCCTTCTTTGACAACGACTTCTACGTCATTTCTGTAAGAAGCAGCCCCGACGGTAATCACTTCATCCGGCTTTGTATACAATGTAATCGTTGCCTTCTTGGTATGATCCGGAAGTTTGATTTCGCTCAGATCGGAAGCATACATCGTTTTTGTGCTTCCGTCAGCCATTGTCAGATTCAATTGAATCGGGCCTTCCCAGTTCATCGGATTAGCAAGAGCATGCTTACCGGACAAAGTATCCTTAATCGTAATTGTCTGATCGGTCATACCCGTCAGATCGACCGTAATGGTCCAGTAACAGTATTCCACACCGTCAATGGTCTTGAACGTACCGTCTTTTGCCAGGTGTGTCTGTTTTACACTGGTCGTTACCGTACTCTTTACTTCCGTTACGTCCGTGCCGGTTGCACTTGCCGTATTCTGGAAGTTCGCGCTGAACGCATTGGACTTGTTAATATAGGAATCCTTGATATGCATCTTATAAGTAACCTTTTTGGTTTCCTTATCTGCCATATTGCCTAATTCCACGGTAAACGTATTTCCGCTCACTTTCACTGCAGCCGGCTTACCGTCAACTTGTACGCTGTCTTCCACCAATTCCAGGTACGTATTGAACGTATCTTTTAAGACAACATCATTTACCTTACCGATGGCATTCACTTCGACAGTATAGGTAAATGTATGGGTATCGGCATCATATCCGCCGGAACTCTTCTTGATTCCCAGCGTACTCTTGGCATCCACGTCAATGATAATATTAACGTCGGCACCGATTTCGATTTCTCTTTGTTCTTCACTTTCGTAAGCAGTGAACTTACCTTCCATTTCCGCTGAAATTTCACTTTCCAGTGACAATTCCGGCCATGGAACCGTATTTCCTTCTTCATCTTCCACGTCAAAGAACGTCACGGTAATCTTTCCGGACGCTTTATCTACGTGTAAGGTTGCTACCGGTTGTTCGGAATTTCTTAAAATGACTTCACGCTCAAAGGATTCGCAGAACTGCATGCCGTTCGGAAGAGTATAGGTAACCGTTTTCCCCCATTGAGCACCGCTTGCGGATTCTTCAAACGCAAACACAAACCGGTAAACATCCTTTGCGTTTACCGTTGCCGAACCGTCCAACGGAATTTCGTTTCCGTCTTTATCATATAATTTGAAAGATCCGACACATTCCTTCAGATCCGTTACGTAATACGTATCCGTCTTGTTTGCACTCGGTTCTTCCGTCTCTTCTTTGACGTTTACCTGATAGCATGCATCCGTATGCTGATGTACTTCAGCCGTGCATACCAGTTGTTCGCCCTGATAACAAGATTCTTCATGTGTGTGTTCTTCCTGTTCGCAAATCAAAACACGTTCCTGCGCATTCGTTACCTGTGTCAACGAATCGGTCGGAAGTGAGTTAAACAATAAACAGAAAGACATCGCAAGACTGATTAATTTTTGCATCGTCTTTACCCCCTGCTAATGTAACATGTATGACATTACAAAAAGCATACAGTCACGTACAGGTAACATGTTACTCCCTATGCAGTCTCACAGAAGTCTCATAATGTATTTTAATGAGACCTCATTATGGTTACTTCATTAAAAAAACCCGATTGCTCGGGCTCTTTCGTTTATAAACTTTTTTCCAGCTGTTCAATGGCTGCATGAATCCGACGCAAGGATTCTTCTTTACCCAGAATGTGCGCCAGTTCAACCGCACCGCCTGCCGTGAAAGATTTAAAAGACAAGGCAACACGTACCGGCCACATAATCCGGCCGTTTTTTACTTCCTTTTCCACTGCCAGATTCATCATACAGTTCATCAGAGCTTCATCATCTGAAAAACTTTCGATTTCCTCCAGACGACCTACCGTCCACTTCAACGCTTCCAGTGAGTTTTCCGGATTGGTCTTCATCTTTTTGCTGGTAAACAGATTCGCATCAAACGGTAACGGTTCGTTGATAAAATCAATGTTATCCAGAATGTCATTCAGCGTTTCCACACGCGGCTGCAAAGCCTTGGACAACTCCATCAGGTCCACATCACGGGTAATGACTTGCTTGTAATACGGCAATGCCAGTTCATGGAACTGTTCCAAAGTCAGATTACGAATGTAAATACCATTCATCCACTTCAGTTTTTCAATATCAAAGATGGCACCGGACTTGCTGATCCGGCTGATGGAAAATACCTGTTCCAGTTCCTTCAGGGAATAGATTTCATTTTCGGATTCCGGAGCCCATCCCAACAGGGCGATATAGTTCATGATGGCAGCCGGTAAATATCCTTTCGCTAC
>JABUSI010000012.1 GCA_021442745.1 Erysipelotrichaceae bacterium
TCCGTCTTCGTTTCTTAAGAATTTGACGTTGTTGTTTAGTTTTCAAAGATCGTTCGCACCACTCGGTGCTTATCTATAATAACCCGTGTATTTTTCAGTGTCAACACTTTTTTTCATATTTAAATTTTTTTATTATGACATTTCATAATAAAAGAGCAGATTTCATACTCTGCTCTTTACACATTATGCCATCTTTGCCAGACGTTCGGTGACAATCCGGTACTGCTCTTCGTACTTTTGCAGTTTTGCTTTTTCTTCATCAATCTTAGCTTGCGGTGCTTTGGAAATAAACTTTTCATTTGACAGCATGCCATTTGATCTGGCTATTTCTTTTTCCAGTTTTTCTTTTTCTTTTGTCAGTTTTTCCAGTTCTTCTTCACGGTTTACCAATTCACCCATGGAAACGGATAACGTTCCGTTGTCAATCGGACGAACCAGCAATTCACCCTCCAAAGAGTCCTTGCAGACAGCCTTGCACATCTTATACAGGGTAGCATTAATTTCATTTGACATATATTCCGGATTCTGCTGCGCATCTTTCAGACAGATATCCAGTTCTTCGGAAGGTTTTTTCTGATAATCCACACGAATCTGACGTACCGTCGTAATAATGCTGATCAAATGAGCAACATCCTTCACAGCCGTTTCATCGGTTGTTCCGATTGTTTCCGGCCATGCAGAAATACACAGAGCTTCTTCTTTTTCGTCATGCGGAATCGATGAATAGATTTCTTCCGTCACAAACGGCATAAACGGATGCAACAGTTTCAGGATATTAGTCAATACCACAAGTAACGTAGACTGCGTGCCACGTTTTACGGTTTCATCATCGGACTGCAAGTTCGCTTTCGCCAATTCAATATACCAGCTGCAGAAATCATCCCATACAAAACCATACAATTCATTTCCTACCATTGCGTATTCATACCGTTCCATATTCGCGGTTACCGATTCAATCGTCTGATTCATGCGTCCCAGCATCCAGGTATCAATTGTTGACAACTTTGATAAGTCTACGTCTTCCAACGTAAATCCTTCCAGGTTCATCATAACGAATCGACTTGCATTCCAGATTTTATTGATAAAATTCCATGCAGCTTTAATCTTATCTTCAGAATACCGCAAATCCTGACCCGGAGTAGAATTTGTGGTCAGGAAGAACCGCAGAGAATCTACACCGAACTGTTCAATAACATCAATCGGATCAACACCGTTCCCCAGGGATTTACTCATTTTTCTTCCTAACGGGTCACGAATCAAACCGTGAATCAATACGTCTTTAAACGGTCTGGACTTAGTAAAATGTCTGGACTGGAATGCCATACGGGCAACCCAGAAGAAAATAATATCATAACCGGTTACTAACAGACTGGTCGGATAATACCGCTTGAAATCGTCAGTTTCTTCCGGCCAACCCCATGTTGAAAACGGCCACAGTGCACTGGAGAACCAGGTATCCAATACATCTTCATCCTGCGTCCAGTTTTCAATATCAACCGGAGCTTCCAATCCCACATATACTTCTCCGGTTTCATTATGATACCACGCCGGAATGCGGTGTCCCCACCATAGCTGACGGGAAATACACCAGTCTTCAATGTTCTCCAGCCATTGATTGAACGTTTTTTCAAACCGGTTCGGATAAAAATGAATCTTCGTATCATCATCCTGCTGATTTGCCAGTACATCATCTGCCAGCGGCTTCATCTTAACAAACCACTGTTTGGACAAATACGGTTCTACGATAACATCCGTTCGTTCGGAATGTCCTACCTGGTGCATCATCTTTTCGATTTTTACCAGATTTCCTTCACCGTCAATTCTCTTAACCAATGCTGCACGGCATTCAAAACGATCCATACCGTTATATTCGCCGGCGAGTTCATTCATGGTTCCGTCCGGATTGATACAGATTGGTTTCGCAAACCCGTTCTTTTCACCGATAATAAAGTCATTCGGATCGTGTGCCGGTGTACATTTCATCGCACCGGTACCGAACTCCATATCGATATATTCATCCGCGATAATGATCAGTTCTTCACCGTTCGCCGGATTGATTGCGTGTTTTCCGATTAAATGGGAGAAGCGGGTATCTATTGGGTTAACAACAACACAAACGTCACCGAACATGGTTTCCGGACGCGTTGTGGCAACCTGCAGTTTTTCACCGGTTTCCTTTACCGTGTAATTGAACGTGTACATCGCGCCTTCAATTTCCTTGTGGATAACTTCAATATTGGACAATGCGGTTTTTGCCTGCGGATCCCAGTTGATAATACGTTCTCCGCGGTAAATCAGTCCTTCGTTATATAAATCGACAAATACTTTCTGAACCGCTTTTGACAAGCCTTCATCCAACGTAAAACGTTCCCTTGTGTAATCCAGACTGTTGCCCAGTTTACCCCATTGCTGACGGATATGTCCGGCATATTCTTCCTTCCATTCCCATGCTCGCTCCAGAAACTTTTCTCTGCCGATATCATAACGGCTGATTCCTTCACTCTTTAACCGGGCATCAACCTTTGCCTGCGTCGCAATTCCCGCATGGTCCATACCGGCTAACCAGCACATGTCATATCCCTGCATTCTCTTGAAACGAGACACAATATCCTGAAGCGTATTATCCCAGGCATGACCCAAATGCAATTTGCCTGTAACGTTTGGCGGAGGAATGACTACGCTGTACGGTTTTTTCGATAAATCACCGGCAGTGAAGTATCCTTTTTCAACCCAACGGTCATACGCACCTGCTTCCACTTCAAGATGGTTGTACTTCTTAGCTAATTCTTTCATAGTTTTTCTTCCTTTCCCTTACAAAATAAAAACGCCCCTAAAAAGGACGCTGTTCTGACGTGGTACCACCTTTATTCCATATGTTTCCATACGCTCATCATGATAACGGCTGTTTTGCCGGATGCTTTTACTGTAATTCGAAGCATCAACTCCAAGACGACCTTCCCCGTATTCAGGTATCGCATTTTCACCGTTCTGCGATTCTCTTGAACTCTGTCGTACGAGTACTCCTTCTCTTCTTTGTTTTTACCATCCCATTATATGCACATCATTTTACGATGTCAACCATAGAAAAAGATGATATACAAACGTATACCATCTATCTCATCATTCGGTTCCAGACCTCTTCCACACCCGTTTTCTTTTCACTTGAAACCAATGCACACGAGTCACCGGAGATACCCAGCGTATCACAGATTTTCTTAACCTGCAGATTCTGATCACTGCGGGAAAGTTTATCACACTTAGTCAGCACAACGGTTACCGGCACGTGATAATGTTTTGCAAAATCATACATCAAAAGATCGTCCTCGTTTGGTATCCGGCGAATATCAAGAATCAGCAGCATTCCTTTGCACTGAAGTCTCTCATGGAAATAGTCTTCCATCATCTTACCGAAATCAATATGAGTCTGCAGGTTTCTCTGGGCATAACCGTATCCGGGAGCATCCACAAGAATCAGTTCATGATTCACCTCAAAAAAGTTTAGCAATCTGGTTTTCCCTGGTGTTTTTCCGACATATGCCAGATTCTTCCGGTTACACATTGCATTGATCAGACTGGACTTCCCGACATTACTTCTGCCGACCATTATCCATTCCGGTAAATCGGTTTGCGGCCACTGTTCCTTATGGAATGCAGAAGTGAGCAATTGAGAGTTTTTGACTTCCATTACTTCACAAACGCCTCATGGATTACCTGTTCCATAGTTTCAACCGGAACAAACGTAATATTCTCTTTTACAATCTGCGGAACTTCATCCATATCCTTGGTATTTGACTTCGGATACACGATTTTCTCAATACCGCAGCGATGCGCTGCCATACTCTTTTCCTTGATTCCGCCGATTGCCAGTACGTTACCGCGTAACGTAACTTCACCTGTCATTGCCAGATTGGCGTATACCGGTTTCTGCGTCAAAGCACTGATGACCGCCGTTGTCAGGGTAATTCCTGCACTCGGTCCGTCTTTCGGTACCGCTCCTTCCGGAACATGAATCTGAATATCCTGTTTTTCAAACAATTCCGGATTAATTCCGTATTCCCTGGCATGAGACTTTACATATCCTACCGCAACGGTAGCGGATTCTTTCATTACATCACCCAATTGACCGGTTACAATAATCTGTCCTTTACCATCAAAATGGGTCACTTCAATTGGCAGAATATCTCCGCCGAAAGAAGTATATGC
>JABUSI010000393.1 GCA_021442745.1 Erysipelotrichaceae bacterium
GATGCATCTGACTCTTCTTTTTGCAGTGAGATTTCCGGTCATCTGGACTTCTGGGATACTTTGACATGTGATACCCGTGAATGGGAAACGGTAGTAAGTTCCATACATCCCAATCCTTTTGTGAGAAAGTACATCAGACGTCGGTATTCGTTGGCAGAAGGTCACTTAACGGAATCAACGGTGAAACTTCCGGAAGGGTATGTGCTTGAAAAAGTAACACCGGAAACTATCCGGAATTGTCCGTACGGGAACGCGGATGAAGTCACGGAATGGATGGAAAACTTTGACGATGAGAGTTTTGTTAAGTATGGAAGTGGTGTTTATCTGAGAAAAGAGGATACCATTGTCAGCTGGTCACTATCGGATTGTGCCGCACAGGATCGAATTGCCATCGGCATTCAGACGGATGAACGGTTCCGACACAATGGTTTCGGGAAAATCGTAGCCGGTGAGAATGTCCGTCAGTGCTTTGCAAAAGGTTACAGAAGCATCGATTGGTTATGTACGGATTTCAATAAGGGGTCAATCAGGATAGCAGAAGGTCTGGGATTCATACTGCAGAATACCTATATATCCTATACGCCATATGTACCGATTGAAAACATAACGGACCTGGATGAAAAACAGTGGCTGGAATGGGCAGAGTATTTTGAACAAGCATCAAAAGAGGATGAAAGGTATTTTGAAGAAAGCATCTATACATACGTTAAGGCGAATCATCCGGGTAAAGTACTTGAATTGCTCAGGCAATCTGAACAGAAAGATGAACTGATCGGTGAAATAAAACAATATATAGGATATCTGAAAGGCTTTGGCATGGCATCCCGTTTTTCTGATGAGTGGGATATATGATGTAACAGTATTCATCGTTCATTTTCTGTGCCTTCCGTATTCCGGATGTAACAGGAAACTGTAATTCGGACCGGTTCCATCCGATTGTATCAAACCTCGCTTCGGCGGGGTGTTTTTTCTTTTTCAGGAGATTGACAAAAGTACGATACCGAACTATTATAAAGTACGACATAGAACTTTAATTGGTTGAGGAGAAACCTATGGACGAAAAGAAATTCTTTTATGAATTCGGCAAAGCTGTTTATCATATTGATGCGGTGTACAACGATTTTGCCAGGGAAAGCGGCATCAATTCCCCCACGCTGCTCTGGATTCTCTATGCCCTCAATGACGGAGAAGCACACACGCAAAGGGAAATATGCGTAAGCTGGGATCTGCCGAAAAGCACCGTCAATACGGTAACAATGGAACTGAAAGCAGGCGGATACGTTGAACTTGCCCCCATTTCAGGGAAAAAACGCGAAATGACATTGTCGCTGACGGCAGCCGGAAAAGAGTATGCAGAGAAACTGCTTTCTGATGTTTACGCGAAAGAGGCTGCTGTTTTCAGGAAACTTACCGCAAAGGACAAAGAGGTCATCGGCATCCTGGAAAAGATATCAACATTGCTTCGGGAATCGGGAGGAGAACAAAATGGCTGAAATATTGGTAGCTTATTTTTCTGCCAGTGGACAGACGGCAAAACTGGCACAGACCATCACAGATGTGACCGGTGGAGATTTACATGAAATCAAGCCCGAAGTCCCGTACACAAAGGCTGATTTAAACTGGAAGGACAAGAACAGCCGTTCCAGTTTGGAGATGAACGACCCCGGTTCGCGTCCGTCTATCGCAAACCGTGTGGAGAATATGGACAAATACGACATCATATTCCTTGGCTTTCCCATCTGGTGGTATGTAGCTCCGACCATAATACATACCTTCCTGGAAAGCTATGATTTTACAGGTAAGACGGTGATTCCTTTTGCCACCTCCGGTGGCAGTGATATGGGCAGGACAGACAGCATTTTGCAAACCATCTGCTCAAAAGAAACCGGATGGAAACCCGGCAAAAGAATGAACAGCGGTGAAAGTGCAGCTTCTGTGCAGAGCTGGATTGAAAGTTTGAAACTGTAAGAGGTGTTGTGTATGAAAAGAATCATAAATGCAGTTCTTGTGCTCTTGTTGATGTTGTCTCTTTGTGCGTGCAGCGATACAGACCGTGAGAACAACACATCATCTGAAAATAATCAGAACGCAGAGGAAGCCGTAACACCCGAACCGGAAAAGAATAATGCATCCGGTTCACAAATAACGTCCGATAGTACCACCGATACGCAACAGACTTCGCAGAAAGACGAAACATCCGTTCTTGTAGTCTGTTTCTCGGCTACGGGAAACACCATGGCTATAGCTGATATGATTGCGGAAATCCTGGCGGCAGACCGCTTTGAAATTGTTCCTTTGGAAGCCTATTCCAAGGCAGATCTTGATTACAACAGCGACTGCCGTGCCAATCGTGAGCAAAACGACGACAGTGCCCGTCCCGGTTTTGTCGGAACGATTGATAGTGTGGAACAGTATGATGTGATATTTTTGGGATATCCTATCTGGTGGGGAAAACTACCTAAGATTATGTATACCTTTCTTGAACAGTACAATTTTTCCGGTAAAACCATCATTCCGTTCTGTACCAGTGGTTCCAGCGGGAATAAAACCAGTGTGAAAGAAATCCGTTCACTGCTGCCTGATGCCAAAGTAAACGACGGTCGCCGTTTTGCGTCAAAAACAAAAAAAGAAACCATTCAAAAATGGCTTGATGAACTTGATTTACCGGAAAAGGAGGCAGGTAAGGAAATGATACAGATACGTTGCGGGGAAAAGACCCTTTCCTTTGTGCCGCTGGAAAATGCATCAGTAACGGCATTCATTGAAAAACTTAAGGAAGGAGATATCAGCATCGCGATGAACGACTATGGCGACTTTGAAAAAGTCGGCAATCTGGGATTCTCACTTCCGCAAAGTGATGAGCAGATTACGACGAAACCCGGTGATGTGATTCTGTATCAGGGCACGTCGGTAACCATCTACTACGATGAAAACAGCTGGAATTTCACCAGACTTGGCACAATTCCCGGTATGACAAGAAAGACTATGCTTGATTTTTTTGACGGATCGGGTGAAGTAACGGTAACGTTCTCTTTGAACTGAGGTAACAATATGAGTATAACCGTAAATCTTTATTACACCGGTAAGAACGGTGCGGCAAGAAATTTTGCCGAGGAAATGGTATCAAGCGGGACCGTTGCGGCAATCCGTGCCGAAAACGGCAACGAAAAATATGAATACTTCTTCCCGATGGAAGATGCTGAGACCGTGCTGCTTATCGACAGCTGGCGGGATCAGGCTGCCATTGATGCACACCATGCATCCCCTATGATGGCGAAAATCACAGAACTAAGAGACAAATACGACCTTCATATGAAGGTGGAACGCTATGTGTCGGATGACAACGGTATTGCAGTATCCGATGAAAAATATATAAGAAAGTAAGGAGGCTTCCTATGACAATCAAACAGACAGCAGGCAGAGAACAACTTGGGGATTTTGCGCCTGACTTTGCCCGGTTTAACGACGATATTCTCTTTGGAGAAAACTGGAACAACAACGATATGGATTTGAAAACCCGTTGCATCATCACGGTGGTGGCACTGATGAGCTCCGGCATCACCGATTCCTCTCTGATTTATCATCTTGAAAATGCAAAGAAAAACGGTGTGACGAAAACTGAAATAGCAGCCATCGTCACCCATGTTGCTTTTTATGTCGGCTGGCCGAAGGGATGGGCGGTATTCCGACTCGCCAAGGAGGTATGGAAGGAAGAACCAACAACAGAGGATGCAAAGGGAAAGCACGCTGCCGAGATGGTTTTTTCCATCGGTGCGCCTAACGATGCCTATGCCACATACTTTACAGGTCATAGCTATCTTGCACCCGTTTCCACCTCGCAGGTCGGTATTTTCAATGTGACCTTTGAGCCGGGCTGCCGCAATAACTGGCACGTCCATCACGCCGACAAGGGTGGGGGACAGATTCTTGTTTGTGTGGCAGGCAGAGGTTATTATCAGGAATGGGGCAAGGCCGCTGTGGAAATGAAACCAGGCGATACCGTGAATATCCCCGTGGGCGTAAAGCACTGGCATGGAGCTGCACCGGATAGTTGGTTTTCCCATCTGGCTGTGGAAGTACCGGGTGAAAACGGCAGCAACGAATGGCTGGAACCGGTGAC
>JABUSI010000219.1 GCA_021442745.1 Erysipelotrichaceae bacterium
ATCGTCTTCACGACGTCTTCCGGCTTCGCTAGGATTTCCGCCAGACGGGCATTGGTACGTGCTTCAAAATCAATCTTATCCATTTCTTCCTTGACGTTCGTCAGACCGAAAGAAATGTTTTCATATACGGTCATATTCGGCCATAACGCATAGTTCTGGAACAAAAATCCGACTTTTCTCTTATTTGCCGGAATGTTGATTCCTTCTTCCGAATCGAAGACAACCTTATCCCCGATGGTAATCCGACCCGTAGTCGGCGTTTCCAGACCGGCAATCATTCGTAATGTCGTCGTCTTACCGCAACCGGAAGGACCTAATAACGTTACAAAGGCATTGTCTTCAATGACTAAGTTCAGATCGTCAACCGCATAAAATTTATCCCAGCGTTTTGTAACGTGTGTTAATTCAATTCTTGGCATATTTCTAACCTCCGATACCTTCATCCAGGCTTGCGCCCGTAATCTTATTAATTACCGTGTTACTGATCAGTAACGTCACAATCAGAATCAGGTTAATACCGCTTGAGAATGCGTATAATCCCATTTCGTCAAAATAGTCCAGCGTGGTAGACAGGATGAATCCCTGCGTACACAACAGCATGAACAAGCTCAATTCCCGCAAGCAGGTCATAAACGGCAGCAGATATCCGGAAATAATGGAAGACTTCTGAATCGGAATGATGATTCTCGTCATTCGCTTGATCCACGGTACATCCTGGATGATGGCCGATTCTTCGATTTCTCCCGACAACTGCAGCATCGAGTTCAACGCACTTCTTGACGCAAACGGAATGTACTTGATCGTACCGACGACAATCAATGCCGTATACGTATTGAACAGGTTGAAATGCTTGTTCGAAAACAGGATAAAGTAAGCGACACCTACCGCAATGGAAGGCATCAGATACGGTAAAAAGGCAATGGAATTGACATAACTTGCCAGTTTTCCTCTTCTGTCCTTACTGACCGCATAGCCGATTAACGTACCGATGGTACCGGCAATCAGACAGCAGGATACGGAAACCAGTACGGTACCTCCGAAGGCTTTCCAGATGGTCTTGTTGTACAACATACCCAGCTGACCGTACAAACCGTTTTCCGTCAGGTTTTCCGCCGTCGTCCACCACTTGGTCGTCAAGTTATTGACGTTTCCGGTATACAGGAAGGAATAATCCCCCGGATTCGGTAAGAACGTTTCAAACGCAAAGGAAATAATCGGGAAAATACTCGTAAAGAATGTCAGTACCACAAAGACGGCCGCAATGATATATTTACCGGTTTTCCCTAAATTCACCTTGGAAATCTGACCGGACTTACCGGTAACCGTCGTATAGTTCTTACGGGAATGCAGCGACTTCTGGTTCAGTACCATAATCGCAACCCCGAACAGCATCATGATAATCGCTAAGATGCTGGCTTCCCCGGTATACTTGTCATTCATGGAAACGTACTTTGTGGATAACGTTGCCAGATTCAGATAGTGAGGAACCGGATAAGAGCCCATTGCCCCGCCGACTACCAGCAGAATGGTAGACAGAATGGCTGGTCGTACCATCGGAAGGGTAATTCTTGTCAGAATCTTGCTTGGCGGCGTATCCAGAATGGTTGCCGCTTCTTCCAGGTTCGCATCCATATTCTTGAAAATACCGCCGATCAGAATGTACGCAAACGGTGCATAGTGCAGGCCCAGTACCACGATGGACGGGAACAATCCCTTACACCACCAGATTGGCATCGTAATGCCAAACAAGCTTGCCAATAACCCGTTTGACGCACCGGTTACGGCATTGGAGTTAAATAAGTTCTGCCATACAACAGCCAGCGTCCATTGCGGCATGATATACGGGAAGATAAATATGGACGACAGATACTTCTTGAACGCCATATTCGTCCGGGTAACCAGATACGCAAACACACCACCGTACAGAATGGAAACCACACACGTACCGACGGCTAACCATACGGTATTCATCAGCGGATCCCATAAGTTCGTTTTTGCCAGCGGAGACGTGAACAAATCAATATAGTTCCACAACGTAAAGCCACTGGCTTTTCCGGACAAGTACTGGTCAATCGTACCCGGATGCACTTTCAGCGTATCCTGTACAATGGCCACAATCGGTGCAACCGTTGTAACCGTCAGTACAATACCCATCAGAACCAGGATTACGTTATGAGGTTTACTGAAGAATGTCTTCAGATTGTTTACTTTTACTCTCGTGGATTTCTTCATAACAATCCTTTCTAAAAAACGTGCCCTTGAAGGCATAGTCGTATCAAGGGCACTTTCTGATTATGTTAAAGAATCAAAGTTAATAAAATCTTATTGACCGGTATACTTCGTTAACATTTCAATCCAAGAACCTACTGTAAATGCTACAGATGCGCAGTATTCAGGATCTTCAATAACCAGCTTACCTTCGTTTAACCACCATTCATAACCACGGTCGTTCTTGCATGGGAATACGACTTCGCCATCTACGACACCACCGGTTGTATGATGATAGGTTTCTTCGTTTTCAGCCAAAACCTTAGGGTTGGAAGAGTAACCACCCATATCAGCACCCCAGGCACTGAATCCGTCTACAGTACATGTCATGTAAGCGATGAATGCACATGCTGTCCAAGGATACGGTGAATTTTCGGTAACGAACAGATAATGGCAGTAACCGTAACCACCCATACCTTCATAACCGTCTTCGTAAGCAGCAACCTTAATGTTGTTCTTGCTTGCTTCATCGGTTTCTTCTACAGAACGTAATTTAGAGTAAACCAGCAAACCAAACTGGTCGGTTGCACTGGACTTAACCAATTCGTTACAGATCGGACCATCGTCTGTCTGCGCGTTGTAGCTTTCAACCCACAACTTGATCCATGTCAACGCATACTTACCGTTTTCGCCAAGTTTCAAAGCAGCAGCTTCGCTTTCCATTGCATCAACGGTAGGTTGGAAATATGCCTTTTCTTCATCAGACAACTTATCGAATGCTTCCTTCAGCTGTGTAGCATATTCTTCTTTTGTCAGCATGTATAAGAAGTTCTTACCAACGATTTCAGAGTCGATATCCATGAACAAGCCATGTTCACCTTCTGCTACGAAATCCCAGCAGTTATCATAGGTCTTTTCACCTGTGCAGTTATATTCGAATACTTTGTTCAAAGTCTGCAATGCCAGATAACCCTTGTATTCGCCATCTTTATAACCGTTAGCTTCTGCCCAGTCCTTCGGAATGAAGGTATCCAATACGCCCGTCTGAACCATCTTGGATTCAATCTGGTTACCATCCTGGATCAAGGTCATGAAGAAGGTACCCGTATCCTTCAGGGAGTCTGCTGTCAACTGATCGAAAATCTTATTGTTCTTTGGTTGCTGCCAATCAAAGTTCAATGTGTAGGAAGGATCCAGAGACTGGCAATACGCAATGAACAGAGGCAATGCTTTCTTACCACGGCTGGAGTTTCCGACACCGTAAACGGTAGCACCGTTGGATTCTTCGATTGCTTTCTTGCACAATTCTTCCAATGTCATTGTCTGTGCTTCAGCAATGATCTTCTGTGTTTCTGACAGTTCGGTGTTTTCTTTTGTTCCGCCGCAAGCCGTCAGACATGTTACCGCCATCAAAACAGCCAGTAACATAGCTAGTAATTTTTTCATATTTTTCTCCTTTTTTTGTGTGATAAAACACCCACTGCTATTAGTATATCCCCTGATGGAAGCGTTTACAATAGGTACATGTGCTTATATTTCACTTTTTTATCACAATTTCTTTACAAATCTCCCCTGTCTGTCAAAGAAAAAAGTGCCGAAATCCTTTGATTTCCGCACTTGTTTTTACTAGAACCGGATATACATTGCCGGCCGGATGCCGTTTGGCACAATCTTCGGCACTTCATCATCCGTAAAGCCGAACGGGATAAAACTGGTCAGACCGTCTCCGTTGACCCATGCCAGTCCGGTAAACTCCGTTGCGCCTGCTTTCTGCGAGGAACGCGTTACCCAGAAACACATATCATACGAAGATTTCAGACCCGCTTTCGCAATCGCATAGGCCGTCGGTTTGGCATTGTAGGTCGGGAAATACTTCTTAACCTGTGCCAGACTCAATAAGAATACCTTATC
>JABUSI010000120.1 GCA_021442745.1 Erysipelotrichaceae bacterium
GGATGACACGTGTCATCCTTTTTCTTTTTGTGTATAATGAGTATCAGTGAGGACAAGAATATGAGATCTTTAGTATTAGCATCCAAATCACCAAGAAGAAAAGAATTGCTGGGATTGTGCAATATCCCGTTTACGATTGATCCGAGTCAATCGGAGGAAGTACTGGATACGAGTTTACCGCTTCCGGAAGGCATTGCGAAATTAGCGTATGAAAAAGCTAACGAAGTGTTCGTGCGTCATCCGGAAAGCCTTGTACTCGGTTCGGATACCATTGTGACGATTGACGGGAAGGTTTTGGGAAAACCGAAGGATAAGGAAGACTGCCGGCATATGATGCAACTGTTGTCGGGAAGAACCCATCAGGTCATTACGGGAGTCTGTTTTATCAGCAAGGAAGAAATATATCAGTATGCGGAAATTGCCGATGTAACCTTTGAAACAATGACGGAAGAAGAAATTGAAGAATATGTTTCTTCCCAAGAACCGTATGATAAGGCCGGAGGATATGCCTTGCAGGGGCAGGCGGCCATTTACATCAAGGAAATCAAGGGCGATCCGTATACGATTATCGGATTGCCGGTTCATAGCGTCTATGCGTTTTTAAAGTCAAAGAAATAAGGAAAGCACTGTTTTCGTGATTATCCGTAAAGAAACGGTAAAACAATCCGGACCGGTTGAATATACAACTTTGATATGATAAGATGATATTGTAATTTATGGATTGTTAAGGCGAATGATATGCTATACAAAACCTGTTTACAGATGGTTTTTCTGTGGACAGGTTTTTCTTTTAAAGGGGTGTTCTATGGAAATCAAGAAGATTCTCAATAACAATGCAGTAATCACAACAAGTAAGTCCGGGAAAGAAATCATTGTCATGGGAAAAGGTCTGGCGTACAGAAAGAAAACGGGTGATACGATTGATGAGACGAAGATTATCAAAACCTTTGAAACAGGTCTGAATCCGAACCAGAAGAAACTGATGGCTATGATTCAGGATATTCCGGCGGAGTATATGGACATTTCCGATAAGATTATCAGAAAAGCGAAAGCGGAACTGGAAGTGGAACTGGACGATCTGTTGTATGTGAGTCTTACGGACCATATTCATACGAGTATTGAACGCTACAAAGAAGGATATGCGATGCAGAATCATTTGCTTATGGAAATCAAACATTTCTATAAAAAAGAGTTTGAACTGGGGAAATGGGCTCTGGATCTGATTGAAAAACGGTATGGTATCCGGATGGATGAGCACGAGGCATCGTTTCTGGCGATGCATATTGTCGGCAGTGAAGTCGGAAGAGACATTACGGATGTGTACGAAATCACCAATTTCATCCAGGAAGTGTTTCAGATTGTTCATGATTTCTTCCATATGGAGTTTGATGAACAGTCGCTGGCGTATTACCGGTTTGTGACACATCTGAAATATTTCGGAAAACGGGTCTTTCTGAAAATGCATACGGAACAGAACGAACCGCTGAATAACGACTTGCTGGGAATCATGAAACTCAAATACATTCAGCCGTTTCTGTGTGCCAAAGCCATCAAGCAGCATATTGAGGAAAAATACCAGTATCAGCTGGATGATGAGGAAATATTATTTCTGACGATTCATGTCGCAAAAATCGTTTCCGGAAAATAGGAAACGGTTTCCCATAACTTCAGGTTATGACAAAAAAAGGAGGGAGATTTAATGAAGTACGAGAAACTTGCGAACGAGTTGATTGCTGCAGTGGGAGGAAAAGAAAACATTGCAGGATTAACGCACTGTATGACACGACTGCGTTTTGAACTGAAAGATGAGACCCTTGCTGACGATGCGGCTATTGAGGGGAATGCGGAAGTCATGTCCTTAATCAAAAAAGGAGGACAGTACCAGGTAGTCATCGGTTCTTATGTCCATGATGTGTATCTGGCCGTATTGGAACTTGCGGGTATCAAAGAAGAGAAAAAGGAAGATGCCGGCGCAGAACCGAAAAAGAAGTCCAATTTCTTCGGTAATCTTCTGAATTCCATCATTGCGGTTATCGGACCGTTGATTCCGATTCTGGTCGCAACCGGACTTGGCAAATGTATTCTTCTGGTTGTCAGTATGCTGGGATGGGCGGATGCCGAATCGTCTTTTGCGTATTATATTTTCCAGTTCGTGTTTGATGCGGGATTTACGTTCTTACCGGTGTTTGTGGCAATCAATGCTGCGAAACACTTTAAGTGTAACGTAATGCTGGCTGCTTTGTTGGGATGCTCTTTGGTTCATCCGAGCTGGAATGCGGTAGCGCAGACGGCTCCGCAGGTTATCGGTAAGTTCTGGAGTCTTCCTGTTTACGGTATCAAGTATACGTCGACGTTGATTCCGGCCATGCTGGTAGTCTGGGTTATGGCGAAAGTGGAACACAAACTGGAAGAAATCATTCCGGAATTTGCGAAGTCTTTGCTGGTTCCGTTGCTGACGGTTCTGATTATGGTTCCGTTAACGTTTATCGTATTGGCTCCGTCTATGGGTATTCTGTCCATTTACTTTGGCAGTGCCTTGCTGTGGGTATACAATACGTTCGGAATGTTTGGTCTGGCTGCGATGAATATTGTGTATCCTTGGATTGTCGCAACGGGAACACATGCTCCTTTAGCATTAGCGGGTATTCAGATTTTATCTACCAACGGATACGATCCGTTCTCCAGAACGCTGACATTGACTGCCAATGCGGCACAGGGAACGGCTGCCATTGCCTGTGCACTGAAGACGAAGAACAAGTCATTCCGGAGTACCGCTTTGTCTGCTGCCTTTACCGCATTCTTTGCGGGTATCACCGAACCATGTATCTACGGTGTTTCCCTGAAACTGAAACGGCCGATGTATGCCGTTATGATCGGATGCGGTGCCGGGGGATTGTATGCCGGATTGGTTGGATTGAAGGCGTTTGCGTTTATGACACCAAGTGTATTGAACTTCGCTATGTGGATTGGCGGAGAAGGTATGTCCAATCTGGTACATGCCGGTATTACGGCTTTGATTTCCATTGTCGTTACGTTTATCGCAACATGGATTCTCGGTTTCGAAGATCCTGTGGAAGAATAATACAGACTTGTTAGAACGTCGTTTCGTTGATACAATGAGCATGATATGAGGTGACAGATATGGTTTATGCAGATTTACACGTACATACGGCATACAGTGACGGAATTCACACGATTGAAGAAGTCATCCGTATGGAAAAGGAACATGGCACAAAAGTTGTGGCCATTGCCGACCATGATACCGTATTTCATTATGATCTGGTGAAAGCGGAATGTGAGAAGCAGGGAATCGAAGCGGTTCGTGCCGTGGAAATGAGTTGTTATGATGAAAAGGTTCATAAGAAGATTCATATTGTCGGATTGTGGCTGAATGACAACCCGACGCACGTGGAAGCGTTGTGTTCCCATACGCTGAAGTGCCGGGATGCGTATCATCGTCATCTGATTGAAGAACTGAATGAAAAAGGGATTATGATTACGTACGAGGATGCCAAGAAGTACGCAAAATATAATATCGTATTCAAAATGCATTTGTTTATGGCACTGACGGAAAAGTATCCGGAATACAACAATAAGGAAAAGTACCGGGAACTGTTTGCGGGAAAGACCAGTTATGAAACGGATGCGCAGATGGGATATATTGACATCAGGGAAGGTATTCAGGCAATTCTGCAGGACGGTGGTATTCCGGTCATTGCCCATCCGTGTGAGTACGACAATTATGATCAGATTGAAGAATATGTTTCGTACGGGTTGAAGGGAATCGAAATTTCGCATCCGCGGATGCAAGAAGAAGATTATCCGAAAACCAAAGAGTTTGCGAAAAGGTTTGATCTGGTGGAAAGCGGAGGAAGCGATTTCCACAGTATGCTTCTGACAAATATCGGTGAATTCGGATTAACGAAGGAACAATACGAAACACTGAAACGAAAAGCGAATAAATAACAAGAAGAACCGCCGATACAGCGGTTCTTTTCAGTAATAAAAAAGCCACTTGACGTGGCTGTTTTTGTTCCTGGTGCCGGTTATAAGAATTGAACTTACGACCCCTTCCTTACCATGGAAGTGCTCTACCACTGAGCTAAGACGGCTGATAA
>JABUSI010000177.1 GCA_021442745.1 Erysipelotrichaceae bacterium
TATAGCCTTCCTGAATTGCCCGGTAAATCGAATAGTTGCGTACCATCCGTCCGTTGATAAAAATCGTCATATAATATTTCGTTGCACGTGTCACGTGAGGAAGAACGATACTTCCCGTTACATGGAAATCATAATTCTGAAAATCCACCGGTACTGCCTGGGTTGCCGCTTCTTTTCCGTAAATCTTATACAGGATTTCTTCCAGCTGACCGCTACCCGTTGTATAGATACGTTCTACACCATCGCAATTCAACGTAAAGGAAACAGACGGATAACTCATCGCAAACTTTTCCATTACATCCACAACCGCATTCGTTTCATTGGATACCGATTTGAGATGTTTTAATCTGGCAGGTGTCTTGATAAACAAGCCTTCTACCTTAATCCGCGTTCCCTGTTGTGCCGGATACGGACGGGCTTCCACCATCTTACCGTACTCCACCAGAACCCGGGTATTCTCCTTGCCATCCGAAGTAATCATCTCAAACTTTGATACAGACGCAATCGACGGAACAGCCTCTCCACGAAACCCTAACGTTCCGATAGACCATAGATCATCCACGTCTTTGATTTTACTTGTCGCGTGTCTTCCGAACGCATTGACCGCATCCTGCTGATCCATTCCACATCCGTTATCTATGACTTCAATGGATTGGATTCCGCCTTCTTCAATGTTAACGTTAATCATGGTTGCGCCGGCATCCAGTGAGTTTTCCACCAGTTCCTTGACAACTCCCATCGGTTTTTCCACGACCTCACCGGCCGCAATCATATTGCTTAACTGTTCACTCAGTTTCACAATCTTACTCATGACTTATCCACCTCTTTTTTCCATTGCGCTACCAGCTGCAACGCTTCCAAAGGTGTCAGACGGTTCGGATCCAGATCATGCAGGATATCCTTTACGGACTGCAACTCTTCCGGAATCACTTCCATGACTACCATCTGCGCCTGATTGTTCATTTTCATCTTCTTGGTCTGTTCAAAAGAGGAAAGCAGGTTCTTTGCCCGTTCCAGTACCGGATCCGGCAGTTTTGCCAGCCGGGCAACGTGAATACCATATGACCGGTCCGCTTTACCGTCTTTGATTTTATACAAGAACGTAACGTTCTCTTTTTCTTCATGTACGTCCACGTGAACGTTCTTGATTCCCTCTGTCGAATCCTCCAGGGAAGTCAGTTCATGATAATGCGTCGAAAACATTGTCTTCGCACCGATTACTGTCGTGATATATTCCAGCATTGCCTGTGCCAGTGCCATACCGTCATACGTCGAAGTACCTCGTCCGATTTCATCAAACAGAATGAACGAATCCTTCGTCGCATTTTTCAACGCATTGTTCGCTTCACTCATTTCCACCATAAACGTAGACTGTCCGCTTAAGATATCATCACTGGCCCCGATCCGGGTAAACACCTTGTCGAAGATCGTCATGTTACATTCCTTTGCCGGCACATAACAACCCATCTGCGCCATGATCAGAATCAATGCCGTCTGCCGCATATACGTACTCTTACCACCCATATTCGGACCGGTAATAATCAATACGTTTCTTCCCTTATTCATCTTCACATCATTCGGAATATAACTTTCCTTGGAATACATGGCATCCAGAATCGGATGTCTTCCCTGTTTGATTTCCAGTATACCGTCTTTATTGAATACAGGTCTTGTATATTTTTTGTCTTCACTGACAACACTCAGGGAATACAACGCATCCGCAACCGCTATCGAATGCGACAGCTGCTGCAACTTTCCCGTATACTTCTTCACTTCATTCATCAGAGCCAGGAAAATTTCCGTTTCCAGACGAATGGCCTTCTCTTCCGCATGCAGAATCGCATCTTCCCGTTCTTTCAGTTCACCGGTAATAAACCGTTCCGCATTCGTTAACGTCTGCTTCCGGACATAACCCCATGATTCATCCACTAAGCCGAGATTCCCCTTGCTGACTTCAATATAATACCCGAATACCCGGTTATATCCGATTTTCAGATTCTTAATCCCGGTACGTTCCCGTTCCTTGTTTTCCAGCTGGGCAATCCAGGATTTTCCGTTTTGCTGTACATAACGGTATTCATCCAGCGTTTCATTGTAACCATCCACAAACATACCGCCCTCCCGGATGGAAACCGGAGGGTCTTCCACAAACGCCCCATCCAGCAAATCCAGAACCTCTTTTCCTTCGTTATCGGTATCAAACTCCTCAAACAGATTTGCCCCACGCATGGAAGAAAGAATTACAGGCGCCGCTTTCAACGTTTGCACCAGACGGATACAATCCCTGGCATTCGCGCTTCCGTACGCTACACGTGCAATTAAACGGTCCAGGTCGTACACCTTGGACAACGCTTCCTTACATTCGTTTTTAATCAGGAAATGACTGTTCAGATACCCAATCATATCCAGTCTTTTATTAATCCGGGTTTCATCCATCAGCGGATATTCCACCCACTTTTTCAGCATTCTGGATCCCATCGAACTGCGGCAATGGTCCAGAAAGTTCCATAATGTCTGGCTCTTACCCGAAGTCCGTAACGGCTGTACCAGTTCCAGATTACTCTTGGTGGAATAATCCATATACAACCCCGCATCATCACTTACCAGTTCCATCGGCTGAATGTGTTCAATCATTCGTTTCTGGGTTATTTCCAGATAATTCATCATTCTGCCGAATGCCGGATAAATTCTGACGTCATCAATCTTCCTGCACAACGCTTCGTATTGCGGCTGGATTGTTTCATCCTCGCAAACAGACAACGTAATGCCTTCGATATCTTTCAGACTCATGATTTCCGGAATCCCGGAATCTTTGTTGTTCACAACAAGTTCACGGATGGACTTGGAACGCAGAAACTGCGATAACTGGGATTTCCCCTTTTCCAAAAGATACGCCTTCGCTTCTCCTGTTGCCATTTCACAGGCACAGATTGCATACCCGTACTGGTAATCATGCAATGCACCCACAAACACACTGTTCCGTTCATTTGCGGTATCATCCATAATCGTACCCGGTGTTACAACCCGGATTACGTCACGCTTTACAATTCCTGTGGCAGTTGCAGGATCTTCCAGCTGTTCAACAATCGCAACCTTATACCCTTTGGAAATCAACCGCTGGATATAACCGTCTACCGCATGATGAGGAACACCACACATCGGAACCTTCTCTTCCTGCCCCGCATTTCTTCCGGTCAGAATCAGGTCCAGTTCATGCGATGCCAGTTTCGCATCTTCAAAGAACAGTTCATAGAAATCCCCTAAACGGTAAAATACCAGCGTATCCTGATAATTCTTTTTGACTTCCAGATACTGTTGCATCATTGGTGTATATTCTGCCATATTTACACCCTCCCCTAACTTTAGACAAAAGAAAGATAGAACCCTATCTTTCTTCTACATCAAACATATTATCCGAAATAACAGGTTTCGCTTTCTGCTCTTCCTGATATTTCTTCATTTCCTTTCGTACCGCATCCTTTAGAATCGTACTCTTAGGACCAAACTCAATTAATGTTCCGGCACGTGTTTCCGCTATACGATACGCACCGATTTCCAGCAATTCTTCATTATCCATCTTTGTCGGATCGTACAGATGAACGGTAACTTTATTCAGGGAAGAATTGATAATCCGAACATTTTCAATTCCACCGACTGCCTGAATAAACCGTTCTTTCCTGCGGGCATTCGCACCGACTTCCAGGAAATCTCCGGAAAGTACTTTGTAGTAAAGACGTGTGACTAAGAAATACATCAGCGCATAAATACCACCGATTGCCAGTATATATATCAGCGTCTGTTCGTACGTTACGTCCCCGACGTAAGGAATTATCGAAATAACAGTACCCGGCATAGCCTGGTTCAGACTTCCCGTAAAGGTATAACCAAGCATAACCGACATACTCGCAAAGATTGCGTACAAGGCACCGGATGCCACCATATGGAAGAAGAACAAAAATGGTGCGGCAACAATCAGAAACAGTTCCAGCGGCAAGACAATTCCCGTATTCGCGGATACCAGAATCGCCAGCACAAAGAATAATACATAACGTTTCCGTTCCATCTTATCGGTATGCAGACTCAAAAATGCCAGTAACATACCCGGAACGGCAAA
>JABUSI010000125.1 GCA_021442745.1 Erysipelotrichaceae bacterium
CTCAACTTATTGACCTATAGGTCAATTTCCTCTTGATTTTTCATAGCTGGTCTCCTTCTATTGTTTAGAAAACCGGGGTTTTGGTTATTCTCCCCGGTTTTAATACTATAAATTACCGCCGTTAGATTCAATGACGTCTTTGTACCAGTAGAACGAATCCTTCTTAATGCGCTTGCATTCTTTCGGATCGTCATCCGTACGGTCAACGTACACAAAACCATAACGCTTCTTGACACCGTTACTTGTCGACAACAAGTCAACGGCACTCCACGGACAGAACGCCAGTACTTCCACGCCCTTATCGATTGCCCGTTTCAAAGCCTGCAAGTGCTTCGTCCAGTAGTCAATCCGATAGTCGTCGTGAACCTTACCGTCCTCCGTCAACGTATCATACGCACCAAATCCGTTTTCGGTAATCATCAACGGTTTCCCGTAACGGGTATACAAGTCACGGAACGCATATTCCAGACCTGTCGGGTCAATTGCCCAGTCCCAGTCCGTCGTGTCTAAGTTCGGATTCTTACACATCTGATAGAATCCCGGATGCGTTTCAAACCCTGACAAATCACCCTTCTTACCGGACCGGTTTACACCGTTGTAACGGATACCCTGACCCTCGTCTTCACACCACTTGCAACATTCGGAAGCATAGTAGTTCAAAGCCAGGAAATCACTGGTACCTTCCTTGATCAATTCCATGTCACCCTCTTCGATGACCGGTGCCAGACCGTGCTCTTCCAGATAAATCATTGCGGACTTCGTATATTCACCCTTAAAGTAAATATCCGTGTAGTAATGATTCCGCAGATCCTCCGCATTCAGCATAGCCAGCACATCCTTCGGCTGGGAAGTCAACGGATAAACCGGTGCATATCCCAAAGGAGCCCCGACTAAACCGCCCGGAACCAATTCATGAACCAGCTTGCACGCAATCGCATGCGCTAAGTTCATATGGTGATTGATCTGATACCGGATCTGATCATTGCCCTGATACTTTTCCGGAATGAAATTCTTCTGGTCAATGTACTGGACAATGATGGACTGTTCGTTAATGGTTGTCCAGTAACGAACGTCATTTTTGAATTCGTTGATTACGTATTCTGCGTAATATTTAAAATCTTCGACAACCTGTCTGGAAATCCAGCCGTCATACTTTTCTACCAATGCCCATGGTAAATCATAGTGGTACAGTGTAACAATCGGTTCGATTCCGTTGTCTTTCAATTCCTTGATTAAATCACGATAGAACTGAATGCCTTCCTCATTCACTTCCCCGACACCGTCCGGGAATACCCGGGACCAGGCAATGGAGAACCGGTAAGCCGTAAAGCCCATCTCTTTCATCAGGGCAACGTCTTCCTTGTAGTGGTGATAATGGTCGGATGCAATCTCCGCCGTCGCAAAACCATACTTCTGGTAGTTATCTTTGTTGATTACGTCCTGTTGACTCGGCTTCTTACCGTGTGTCGTTGCAGCACCTTCTACCTGATAGGCACTGGTCGATGCACCCCATAAAAAACCTTCCGGAAATGTTTTTGCCATATTAACCAAGTTTCTCCTTCATCATCTTCAGAATATCGATTAATTCATACGTAAGTTTAATCTCAGAATTGATTGTCATCAGCGTATCCTGCGCATGGGTAAACAGTAAGCAGTAATCATAACTGTCCCCGCTCGCTTCATTCTGAATGATTGTCGTCTGACTCTTATGAGCCGCAAGAATGTTTTCTTCCGCCTCTTTCATCAGTTGATCCGCTGTTTCAAAATCAAATGCCTTTGCGCTCTTCAAAGCGTCAAATGCACAGTTACGAGCATCTCCGGCACGTAAAATAATTTGCATAGCGACAGAGATTAGTTCGTTATTTTCAAATTCATCCATAAACTAACCTCCTTTCTAACGAATCATAATCAGTTTATTTCTGAGCTGCATTTTCTTCTTCAAGCTTTTGCTTTTCATATGCCTTGAAGAACGGATACCATACTACCAGGTAAATTACAAACAGAACTGCCCACCATAACAGAGCTCTCATATCTTCCGTAACCATTACGGAGCAGATCGGAGCAGGAATCTGACCAACCTGAATCAGCTTGGAAGGAATGTTCAGTAAGCCTAATCTCATGATTACCCATACGTATACAGGACCGATAACGGAGTTAATCCATGCCGGTAACATCAATAACGGGTTGAAGACAACCGGAGCACCGAACATAACCGGTTCATTGATGTTGAAGATAGAAGGTGCAATCATGATGTTACCCAATGTCTTCAATTGTTTAGACTTGGAGAAGCACATCAATACGTTCAGACCCAAAGTAGCACACATACCACCCATGGTTACGAATGCCAGAGTGAATGTAGATTCGGAAGTAACGATGTTTGTAGCAACACCACCGGCTGCAACAGCATCGATGTTAGCCTGGATACCCATCAAGAACAAAGGTGTCGTAATTGCACCGAATGCCCAGGAAGAAACACCCAATGTATAGAAGAATGCAGGAACAAAACAAATCAGAATGAAGCCCGGCAATGTCTGAGCAATTGCAGATACCGGCATGAACAATGCAACGAAAGCTGCATACAAGTCAAAGTTCAAAACCTGAGTCAATACCATGGTGATACCCAAAACGATTAAGTTCGGGATAATAGCGTTAATCCAGGATGTTACGAAGTCAGGAATGGAGCTGTCCTTCAAAAAGTTCAGATTTCCCCACAGGTGGAATACCAATGATGTGAACAAACCAACGATCATACCGCAAGCGATACCGCTCGGACCCAAGTTACCCATCAAAGCATCCGGTGTTACGTTAGCAACCATGAACAATACGCAGACAGAAGTGATACCGCAGATTGTGATGTATTCAGGATGGTTTAATTTTTCCATGCACTGGTTACCCATCATGAACGCAACGATCAGAGTAATCAGACCGAAGCTGTAGTTAGCGATAGCGCTCAGATCCGGCAAAACCGGAACAAATGACTGAATAACGTTGTAGAAATAGATAACAGATCCCGTCAAGATGTAAGGGATGATCTTTTGCATTGTTGCAGAAACCGCAGCAATCCAAGGTCTTGCAAACAATTCTTTCATGGCTGGTGCAAAAGAATTTTCCAGCCAGTTCATAATACCGTTCATTTTACTCTCCTTCTCTCTTAAAAAAGATTTCTAATTTTCTACATATGGTATAATGCATGTAGAAAATCGCCCTTGTAAAACATGATTTTCTGGTAATTGCGTCTGGGTAGCCGCCCAGACTTTACTTATTTGTTCAATGAATCGATGGCGAAAGTCAACAATCTTGCACCGTCCAAAGTAGCATAAATGTCCTGCGGAATTACGCATACTTTTACACCGTGAGGTTTTGCCAAATCTTCGTACTTGGACAATTCGGAACTGTAGTGAGGTCCTAACAACAAGATGTCGATGGAACTCATGTACTCTACCACTTCAGAATGTGATCTGGCTTCGATGCTCGCATTGATTTTCTGTTTCTTAGCTGCTTTTCTTGCAGAGGAAGCCAAAAATCCACTGGACATTCCGGCTCCACAACACAGCATAATTTTAACACTATCCATAGTTATCCCCTTCCCTCCATGTTTTACTCACATACGATACCAAAGTCCTTCTTTTGCAACAACTAATCTTTTACACTCCTTCGGTGCAAACCCGGAAAATAAAAAGATGCACTCCAGGGTGCAAATTCGGTATATTTCCATCGGAAAATACTTTATAATTATTTTTTAAAGGCGGAAGACAACATGAACAAGAAACAAAACGATCTGCTTCAGTATTTAATCAAAAAGAAAGACGTTGCCACCAGCAACGAGATTTCCACCGCCATCGGTGTATCCGTCCGTTCCGTCAAGAATTACGTCAACGAAATCAACAACATGTACACCAACAAGGTCATTCTGTCTTCCCGCAACGGCTATCAGATTAACCCGCATTTCTCGCTCTCTTTGTTTGCGGACTACAGTGTCGAAGTCCCGCAGACCAACGAAGAACGGTCTTTTTATATCATCAAACAACTGTTATTGGCTCAGCAACAAGACATGGATCTCTTCGAACTGAGCGATTTTTTATGCATCAGTTATTCCACGGTCAAA
>JABUSI010000185.1 GCA_021442745.1 Erysipelotrichaceae bacterium
GTTGTCGTATTTGGAAACCGATCCGGCAAAAGCCATTGAACTTTTCGATACCATTTCGGATCCTGATTTTTATGATCTCAGTGATTACCGTTATATGGCAGAAGGCATCCAATATTACAACGACGGTATGTATTACACAGCAAGAACGTACTTTGAAAACATTTATGAATTCGATAACTGTATGGAATGGGCTGCCAAGTGCATCCGTACTGCTCCGAAATCCAAAGTCATTTACCGGAATTCAAAATATAAGAGCAGTGCCATGAAGATCAAATTCAAAGCACCTAAAAACGACGCATCCTACTATTTCCTGAAGATCTACAACAAGAGCGATGTTCTTGTCGGTTCTGTATTCTTACGTGCCGGTGGTTCTGCGACCATCAGTTTGAAAGCCGGAACCTATAAAGTCAAAGAAGCATCCGGAGAAGTCTGGTTCGGAAAGAAAGAAGCATTCGGATCCGATGGCGATTATTCCGTAATGTTATTCAACGGAAGTAACGAATACTACAAGTTCAAAAAGAATTACATCTATACCATTAAGCTGAAAGTCAGCAGCGGTGGTAACGTAGGTAACTATTGGACCGACTACGGTGATTTCTAAACGCATCAGAGGGTAAGCAACTATGCTTACCCTCTTTTTTATTGTTCCACAAGAGATAACTGTACTTTTTTTCTTGCAGTATCAATTTTGAATACCCATACCGTAACGATATCCCCTACCGATACGACTTCACTCGGGTGACCGATTTTTTCCTTACTCATCTTGGAAGCATGAACCAGTCCGTCTTCATGTAATCCGATGTCCACAAAAGCACCGAAGTCCACTACATTGCGTACAACACCTTCCAGTTGTTGTCCTTCCGTTAAATCTTCCAGTTCCAGAACGTCCGAACGCAATACCGGTGCGGCATATCTGTCACGGTAATCGCGTAACGGCTGGGTGATGTTATCAATCATATCCTGTACTGTGTAGACGTCACTGTTCAGTTCTCTGGCAATGGATTCCATACTTTCCTGCAATACGATAGGTTTTCCCAGCGTCTCAACATGATACCGGTTCATAAACGCCTTGGCTGCCTCATAACTTTCCGGATGAATACTTGTCTGATCCAACGGCTCATCACCATCTACAATACGTAAGAATCCGGCGCACTGGGTAAATGTTTTATCCCCCATCTTTTTCACGTTTTTCAACTGTTTCCGGTTCGTAAACTTACCGTTTTCATTCCGATAGTCTACAATTGCCTGTGCATTCGCTTTATTCAATCCCGCAACATGACTTAACAGTTCCACGGATGCCGTATTCAGATCCACTCCGACACGGTTTACCGATTTCAATACCGCAAAATCCAGTTTTTCTGTCAATTGTTTCTGAGGCAAATCATGCTGATATTGTCCAACCCCTATACTTTTAGGGTCAATCTTAATTAGTTCGCTGAGAGGGTCTAAAATTCGTCTGCCGATGGATACGGCAGAGCGTTCCTCTACGTGGAAGTCCGGAAACTCTTTTCTGGCAATTTCCGATGCACTGTATACAGAAGCACCCGCTTCCGATACCAATGTATACGCAACGTTCAGATTGTTTTCACGTATTACTTTTGCGACAAAACTTTCGGATTCACGGGAAGCCGTTCCGTTTCCGATCGCGATGATTTCAATCCCATACTTACGAATCAGATTCAGAAGCGTAACGGTTGATTCCTTGATTCTTGCCATTGGCGGTGTCGGGAATATTTTATCAATATGCAGACACTTTCCGGTCGGATCCAAAACCGCCAGTTTGCATCCGGTACGATATGCGGGGTCAAATCCCAGAACAATCTTACCTTTCATCGGTGGCTGTAACAACAGTTTTTCCAGGTTCATCGAGAATATTTCAATGGATTGATTCTGTGCTCTTTCACTCAGTTCCGCCCGCACTTCTCTTTCCACACTTGGTAACAGCAGACGTTTGTATCCGTCGGTTATGGCCTCCGTCAAAACATCAGATACAATCGTCATACGCTTGTTTGTAAAGCGGTTGAACGCATACGTTACCAGATATTCCACATTATACGTAAACGTTACGGTAATAACCTTTTCTTTTTCTGCCCGGTCAATGGCCATAATCCGATGATTCGCAATCGTATTGACCCGTTCATTGTAGTCGTAATACATCTGATAGACTTTTGCTTCGTCTTCATGCTTTTTCTTTTCCTTTGTAACGATTCGTCCGTAATTATAAATGGAATCCTTGACCTTCCAGCGAAGTTTTGCATCATCCGATACCATTTCCGCAATGATATCTTTTGCGCCTTGAAGGGCTTCCTTTACGTCCGTAACGTCATCTTTAACATACTTCTGCGCTTCATGCATAACATCACCGGATTTCGGACATTTTACAATCCAGTCCGCCAGCGGTTGCAACCCTTTGGCAATCGCATCCGTTGCTCTGGTCTTTTTCTTTTGTGCATAAGGACGATAAATATCATCTACCTGAGAAATTTTTGTACAAGACAATACTTCCTTTTTCAGTTCATCCGTCAGTTTTCCCTGTGTTTCAATCAGACGCAATACATCATCTTTGCGTTTTTCCAGATTCTGCTGGTACTTATACTGTTCCGATATGTAAAGAATCTGTTCTTCATCCAGACCATTTGTCTTCTCTTTACGATATCTGGCAATAAAGGGAACGGTATTTCCTTCTTCCAGTAAAGCCAATGTATTTTCGACTTGCGCTACGGTTATCTTCAACTCTTCGGCAATCGGAGTAATTAAGTGTTTCATATAATACCTTCTTTCAACACATTATGTTAACAGTAAAAAAAGAAAAGAAAAGTCTTGAAAAAAAGAAGCTTTCGCTTCTTATTCATTGAAGAATGTTTTTAATACGAACTTTGCCCATCCGTCATCGGCACATCCGTAATCGGTGATATATTTTGCAACAGCCTTGGTATCATCGCTTCCGTCGCACAAACATACACTGTTCGGAACGGCAGCCAGCATTGTGTTGTCATTCGTCATATCTCCAAACGTCCAGATGTCATTCGGATCGTAGTTCTTCATTTTGATATAAGCTTTCAAGGCATCACCCTTATTCGTGTCCGGGTGCATGAATTCCATCAGATTGCCTTGTGTCTTATATCCGGTAAAGAAGTCAGCCGGATGGTCGATCAGATATTGTTCCAGTAACGGCATATCATCGAAGCTGTACAACCGGAACATTATCTTTGCGTTCGGACGGGAATACATATCTTCTTCCTTTTCACAGAATGTAACGTCTTCCTTTGCGCCATACTTTTTCAAGGCACGCAACATGATGTCATCATCGCGTTCAAACATAATACCGGTATCCGTATATTCCGAAAACGTTCCTTTGTCTCTGAATTCATGCATGTAGTCGAAAATCCGTTTGATATCTTCAGCACTCAATACTCCCAGAGTGACTTCCGTATCCGTTTCCTCATCTCTGTACTCAGCACCGTTCATTCCGATTAAGAAATCCGGAGTAATATCAAGTCCCCATTCCTTGACGTTCCGTTTAATTTGGAACAGCGGTCTTCCGCTGGCTAATCCAAATAAATAGCCTTCATCTTTCAAACGGTAAATTGTGCTTTTTGTCAGTTCACTCATCGGACTGGCAGTTTTTACCAGAGTGCCATCAATATCACAAACTAACAGTTTTTTCCCCATACTATCCTCTTTCTAAATACTCAAAGAGCCATTTGTGTCAAATGGCTCTCACTTTTATAACTTATACAAATCCAGGAAAGATTCGTTAAACAAGTGAGTATCCACTGTATGATTATACACTTCTTTTCCTAAACTGTAAGTATGTAATACTGTAAAATCGTCGTCAATTACCACAAAATCCGCATCATTACCGGCTTTCAGTTCTCCTTTGCCGGTAAGATTGTATACTTTTGCCGGATTCAGAGAACACATCTTCAATACGGTTTCCAGCGGAATGTTCATATTTTCAACAAGATTCTTGACACCACGGATTACCGGTAAGGTAGAGCCGCACAAACGTCCGGTATCGGTTAAACAAAAGCCTCTTTCATCAATTGTGACTTCCAGATCGCCTTCTTTCAT
>JABUSI010000113.1 GCA_021442745.1 Erysipelotrichaceae bacterium
GAACCCTAAAGGGATTACGTTTCCATTTTTTCTGATGTCTCCCATCATGAACGAACAGAAATGACTTGGTTTTAGAACACGATAAAGTTCTTTAGCGACTTTTAAAAGTTCGGTTAAAAATTCGGGGTAAGGAAGATGGGATAAATCGCCGGAAATGTTCGTACTGTATTTGATGATATCAGCATAGGGTGGATGGGTGCAGATAAAATCAATGGTGTTGTTTGGAATGGTATCCATACTACAGGCAGAACCGTTTAACAGTGTTATGCTTGGAGAATATGGGGAATCAAAATCCAAACGGTCTTTGGTAAGTAGTAAGGCATTGTTGTTGATATCGATACCAATTGCGTTCCGGTTTAGCAGTTTACATTCAATGAGTGTTGTTCCGGAACCGACGAAACAGTCGAGCACGGTATCTCCTTCTTGGGTATATTTCAAAATCAGGTTTCTGGGAACATGAGGGGACCAGTTTCCTCTGTAGTCTCCTTTGTGTGTTGCCCAGTTTCCTCTGTTTGGAAAGTTCCAGACAGTAGTGGTTTGCAGTTTGTAATCGCTCATGGTAAAGCCTCCTCAATGTATACAATATTGAAGAGAAACAAATATCCTATATTGTTCAAGACAAGGTATCAATAAGGTATAATAATACCGTCAGGTTTTTAGTAAAAGGAGAGGGAGATTATGCAGCCTTTTGTAAAGTGGGCAGGTGGAAAACGGCAATTAATCCCGATGATCTTAGAGAGATTGCCGAAAACATATAACGAATATTATGAGCCGTTTATTGGGGGAGGTGCTTTGTTGTTGGAACTTCAACCCAAGAAAGCATTTGTCGGAGATATCAATAACGAATTAGTAGGGATTTATAAGAATGTCAGAGATCATGTTGAGGAATTGATGTCGATTCTTGATGAGTTAACGGTTGAATACAATGAATCTTCTGATAAAAAAGAATTGTTTTATCAAAAACGGGAAGCGTTCAATCAGAAACTGTTAAATGGAGAGAATGATGTGGAAACGTCAGCGTTGTTTCTGTTTATGAATAAGACGTGTTTTAATGGCTTGTATCGGGTGAATTCGAAGGGGTTGTTTAATGTACCGTTTAACGGCAGAAACAGTCTTAAAATATACGAAAAAGAGAATCTTATAAAGATATCAGAGTATCTGAAATCGGTTTCTGTTGAAGTCCGGGATTTTGAAGAGACGTGTAAGAATGCCAAGGCGGGAGATTTCGTGTTTTTTGATTCCCCTTATGCACCGTTAAAACCGGATTCGTTTGAATCGTATACAAAAGAAGGATTCTCTTTGGATGAGCATATCCGGCTGGCGAATCTGTATAAAGAGTTAAGCGCAAGAGGTGTGTATTGTATGTTGACCAATCATAATACGGAATTGATTCGGGATTTATACAAAGACTATAAAATCGAAGTGGTTCCGGTAAAGAGAATGATTAACAGTGATGTAAATAACAGAGTAGGAGAAGAAGTCATTATAACGAATTATGAATAGGAAGGGAGGAATAAACATGACAGTAGATTTTCAGGAAATCTTACCAAAGGAAGTACAGGTATATTATCAGGAAGATACTGTGAAATTGGTTCTTGGTGATTCTTTTGAAGTGCTGTCAACAATGTGTGAAGAGAGTGTAGATTGTATCTTTGCGGATCCTCCGTATTTCTTATCGAATGGTGGAATATCCGTTTCCGGTGGGAAACAAGTATCGGTTAATAAAGCAGAGTGGGATGAGGGGATGACCTCGGAGCAGAAGCATGCGTTCAATCGGGAATGGATTCGATTGTGCAAAAGAGTATTGAAGAAAAACGGAACCATATGGATTTCGGGAACAATGCACAATATATTCTCTGTTGGGCATGCGCTGGAACAAGAAGGATTTAAGATTATTAACAGTGTAACGTGGGAGAAAAGAAATCCTCCGCCAAATTTAGCATGCAGGTGTTTTACCCATAGTACGGAAACGGTAATATGGGCGAAGAAGAATTTGCCGAAGGCAAAACATACATTCAACTATGAACTGATGAAAGAGTTGAATGGTGGGAAACAAATGAAGGATGTTTGGCAGGGAAGTTTGACGCCAAAATCAGAAAAAAAGGAAGGAAATCATCCTACACAGAAACCGGAGTATTTACTGGAACGTATTATTCTGGCATCTACTAATGAAGGTGATGTTGTATTGGATCCGTTTAATGGCTCGGGAACAACCGGAGTCGTCGCAAAACGGTATGGACGGAAATATATCGGAATTGACAATGTAGAAGAGTATCTTAGCATTTCTGAAAGAAGAATCGGAAAGGAGAAACAAAGTGATGAATAAAAGAAACTTTGATGAATGGCTTGGAACATTCCGAAAGAGTATAAATACGTATGATTATTATACGGATTTTGAAAAGGTTTACGAAAATGCGAAGGCTCTTAAAGTGGAAATTAATATTTTGAATTCGCTTGTGGGATCAAAGACGATAGAGACAGATTTTGAGAAACTGATGGGAAAGTATCCGGAATGCTTGAAAGTAATTCCGATTCTATTGGCGGTAAGGTCAAATGAAATCTATTGTCAGGATGAACAAGGGGCGTTCAACTACAGATTTGACAGAAGAACGCAAAGCATAAATCAATACAAATACTTTATGCGAGAAACAGGCTTGTTTGATATGTTACAGAATCATATCATCAGCAATCTGTATGATTATGTGACCGGTGTGGAGGTCGGACTCGATTCGAACGGCAGAAAGAATCGGGGAGGGCACCAAATGGAAGATTTGGTGGAATCGTTCCTTAAGAAAGCGAATGTGGAATATTACAAGGAAATGTATCTTTCGGAAATTGAAAGCAAATGGAAAATTGATTTGTCCGCAATTTCTGCAGAAGGTACAACGACTAAGCGTTGGGATTTTGTGGTAAAGACAAAAAACTGTGTTTATGTCATTGAAACGAATTTTTATACCGGTGGTGGATCGAAACTGAATGAGACAGCTCGTAGTTATAAGATGATTGCAGAGGAGTCAAAATCCATTTCTGGCTTTAAATTTGTTTGGATCACAGATGGTGGTGGTTGGATAAAAGCAAGAGGAAACCTGAAAGAGACATTCCAGGTTCTGGAAGATATGTACAACATTGTGGATATGGAGAATGGTGTGTTTAACAACGTATTCAAATAATACTGCTGTTACGATTGGTTTACAAAATAAAAGGAAGGAATATACATAATGTTTTGGAAAAAGAAAGAACCGATTACTTTGGAACAAAGATTCGGGAAAAGCAGCTTGAAGTTGTTAAAAGATATGAAAGCGGCAATTCAGGAGATGGAAGAACTGGAAGCTTTGGGATATGCGGAAGCAGGTATTCTTCTTGGACAGCATTATTATCAGAATCCGGAACTTGCGACAAAGCATTTCCAGATTGCGGCTGATGCCGGTATTGCGGAAGGATACTGGGGATTGTGCAGTCATATCTATCATGCGTATATCCTGGACGAAACGGATGAGAATGAATTGTTGTGGGAAAAGTATTGCATTAAAGCAGCGGAAGGTGGCTGTGTGGATGCAATGAATGAATTGGGGAATATCTATCAGAGAAAGAATCAGTATTTGAAGGCTCTTTACTGGTATCAGTTTGGAGCGTGCTGTGGTTTTAAAGAAGCAACGTATGGTCTTGCTCCGGTTTTCAACAGATGGTTGATGGCGGGAAGGCCAACGGAATGTCCAAAGGGATTTAACTCAATTCAGCATCAAATAATCATGTGTATCTGTCAGATTTATGGGAAAGACTTTACGCAGAATCCGGTTGATCGGTTAAAAGAATTAGCAGCAGAAGAGGGAGGAGCCCTGGCAGGGTTATTCCTTGGGAATCGGTTCCTGCAAAACAGGGAGTACAGATCAGCTGCAAAAATGTTTACCTGTGCGTATGAGAATCATTGTGCAAGGGCAGCGTATGAACTATATCTTTTGTATGAGAACGGACAAGGTGTAGGTATGGATAGAATTGCTTCTAAGAAATATTTGGAAGCAGCAGCACGAATGGGTGATGCGTTTTCGATGAATGAATACGGAAAAGAATT
>JABUSI010000081.1 GCA_021442745.1 Erysipelotrichaceae bacterium
GGATAACTGATAGTAATCGTACAGTTTCTGACTGTCCTCGTGCCAGATTTCCGAACCGTTCATACCGATGATTACCTGCGGACGTCTTACCAGATGCCACCGTTCGACAAACTCCCGCAATTCCATCGCTTTTCTGCCACTGGCAACCCCGAACATCACACCATGGTTCAGTAAGGCATTGATCGCATCGATATTATGTTGCCCCATGGTACGGTCACTGTGAGTTAACGTACCGTCAATGTCGCACAATACCAGTTTCAGGTCCATGCTAAACCCTCACATTGGCAACCAGTACCTTGACGTCGCTGCCGTTTTTGGACACAAACCGTACTTTTTTCAGTTGTTCCGGAATGATGAACGTTTCCGCATAATGCACTTCAAACGGCTCAAACGAATCATCCGCAGATTCGATGAGTATTTCATCCCCGTCCACCAGATTGGCCATCAGTACACTTCCCGGTGTTGTGATTTCCACGGAATCCGCAAACGAATACCGTCGGGTTTCGATGAATTCGTATTCATGCAATCCCGTCTTTTCACACACATAATCGTCCCCGTCATGCAGAACGGTAACCGGGGATACGAGGTTTTCCTTTACCCATCCGGTCGTCCGGTCAAAACGAATGTTGTGCTTGCCGTGTTCCAGATGAATCGGACGAGGAATGCCGTCCAGTCCGACTCTTCCCCAGTCCCATAACTTGAACGTAAAGATATACGGTGTGGCGGAAATTTCCAGTACCATACATCCCGGTGCACTGCAGTGTACGGTTCCGGCCGGAATCAGGAAATGATCGTGTTTCTTTGCCGGCCAGCGGTTGACAAACTTTTCCGCATCAAACGGAATGCCCTTCTGACCGTCTGCCAGTGCATCAATCATTTCTTCCGGATTGACGCCTTCTTTGATACCCAAGTAGACGGAAGCCCCTTCTTTTGCCTCCAGAATGTAGTAGCTTTCATCCTGGGTATACGTCATTCCGCACAACTGCTGGATATAATCGCGGTTCGGATGAACCTGTAAGGAAAGAGCCTGTCCTTCAATGGTATCCAGAAAGTCAAACCGAATCGGGAATTCCGCTCCGAAGCGCGCAAAGACCTTTTCTCCCAGTAATTCCCGCGGATGCGTAAAGATTACGTTGACGGAAGGAATTTCCACAATCGTACCGGCAACATCCAACAGTAAACTGTTTTCTTCCGGTACCCCGTCAAACGACCAGGCATAATTCTTTGCGGAAGGATCCAGGTTGCAGTATTTCTTCATCCATTGTCCGCCCCATACACCCGGGTCAAAATACGGCACAATCCGAAACGGCTGACTGACCGCCTGCTTAAGCCCGAGACGGAAATCGTCTCCCGTGATCATCTTCGGATGATCTTTTTCATTCGTATCCAGCAAGTAATCTATGTCATTGTACAGCGTCCGTTTGTGTTTGTCGGCAATCCGCCATTCAATAAAGAATGCCCGCTTGTATTTGCGTAAAATGTCTTCTTCGTAGTTGGAACACTTGTAGTTACCCAGTTCGTGACTGCGGTAACGCAACTGGATTTCCCAGCGTGCCAGATCGGCATACACCAGCACGTCACCCTTGCAGAGTAAAGAGGCACCGAATCCGTACACAACCGTGGTTCCCGTACTTTCTTCGGCTTTTTTCCGTAAGTCTTTTGTTTTCTCAGGATTCATGAAATCGGAAACTTTTCCGTAATACATCACCCCGAATACTCTGTCGTCGGTTAAATGGGATTTCATCCGGTCTGTCAGTTCGTCTTCTTCATAAAACGCATCGATGCTTTCGATGACGGTATCCGGATGCAGCAATTCTTTTATGGCTGTTAACACTTCCTGATCCCGTACTCCCGGATAACAATCGATAACGATGGTTTTTCCGGTATACTTTTTCAGTTGTTCCATAATTCCCTGATAGCCGACCCACACGTTTTCTTTCTTCGCACCCGGTACCGTTACCGTCGGAAACCGGTTATATTTTGACTGATACTCCATATTCTTTCCTCCTACGGTTCAAAATTCACCCATTTGTCGGCAGCCGTTTCCGGTTTTGACACGAAAAGCATCCGGTCCGGGTCGTCTTTGAATTGTTCATACAACGGCTTGGTGTAATCGAGATGGAATTCGGTATATTTACGCGGTGCTTTTTCAATCAGTTCGCATTTTTTGTAGTTCGGATTGTGCACCCAGGTTACGGTATTGCCTTCCACCATCGGGAAATATGCCAGTCCCCCATGCGCTCTGACATCCACGTAATCAAATCCGTAATCCCTCACGCACCAGGCACCGAACACCATCGGATGAGTAATGTCCGCATTCACTGTCTGATGTCCCCATCCCGGAGGAACAATCACCACATCCCCGGCATGTGCCGTCACCGCATAACAACGGACCGGGTCGTCTTTTACCGACTCTTGCATGTAAATAATAGCCGTACCTTCCCAGATTTCATACAATTCGCACGTGGAATCGTTACAGGATGCACTGATGGCATGCACATGTCCCTGCGACCGTACCGGTTCTTTTCCCATTGTTCCGTAATTATAGTTGCATGTCGCAAACAACAGATTCCGTTCAAGCATCGCCGGCAATTCGCTTTCCATACCGACGTCCATCGCAATCGCATACAGATCTTCCGGCCCTTCACACTGCGGGTCCATCAGACTCTTGCGGATATCCGACAAATGCCGTACCTCCACCTTCGGTCCGAACACACCCGGACCGTAGGTATATCCCAGCGGTTCGCTTACCGGCGTAATATCTAATCCTGTTTGTATCATATTGTTCTCTCCCGTTTCATTCTGTTACCATTATACCCTTTTTTCACTTCAAGCCCAAAAGAAAAGACAGACAAAAGTCTATCTCTCTATTACGCATAAGGACAATTCCGGCACCGTGAACACGGATTTCTCTTCCGTCTTACACATTCCCTTGTTGTCAAGAATCAACCGGTACAAGCCTTTGCAACGGTACACAATCGGTTTGTTGGTCGGGTTAATCAATACCCGTACGGTTTCTCTCGGTTCACTTCCCTTGATGGTATACACCAGAAGGTCATTTTCCTGTATCACAACACTGACGCGCTCTTCTATTTCCTTTGTCGTTTTCAGCCGGAATTCGCTGTGGCTTTTCCTTAGCTGAATGACATCACGCACATAATCCGATACGTACAGATACCGGTCTTTCCGGTCCCAGTCCAGACGATTGACGCTGTCCGGGCTGGCATAACTGTTGGTCACTCCGTTTTTGGTACGGCAGAATTCCTGGCCGCTGTGTAAAAACGGAATCCCCTGTGCCAAAAGCACCATCGCCGTCATCATCTTCTGTCTGGCAATCCGGACACCGCTGGCTTCTTCGCTGCAGCAGTTTTTCATCTTATCCCACACCGTTGCGTTATCATGACACTCAATGTAGTTGGTCGATTTCTGCGGGGTATCAAACAACGTGACGTATCCTTCCTTCACCACGGCACTTCCGCACAAACATGCCGGAATCGCCAGGCGGTAATTCAGATCCCCGGTACCGTATCCGCACACACCCAGTTCGTAATCCGAAGATTTTCCTTTGACGTGTTCACGGAAAAAATCATTGAACTGCGCAACACCGTATAAGGCCGCCTGATTTCCCATCGTCGCTTTCTTATGTTCCGCCAGCATGGTCGGTAAATTCCATCCTTCTCCGTGTAAGAATACGGAAGGATTGATTTTCTTTGCCTCACGGACAATTTCATTCATCGTTTCAATGTCCATGATTCCCATTAAGTCAAAACGGAATCCGTCCACATGGTATTCCTTCATCCACATCTTTATGGAATCCACAATAAATTTCCGGGACATCCGGCGGGTGGAATCAAAGTCGTTACCGCAGAAGGAACCGTTGGACGGTGCCCCGTCCGGTCCGTACCGGAAATAATAGTTCGGAACAATCTGTTCAAAATCGTTGTTCCGCAAACTGTGCATATGGTTATAGACAACGTCCATCACAATCCGGATGCCCTCTTCATGATAAGCGGAAACCAGTTGTTTGAATTCGGTAATCCGGGCATACGGATC
>JABUSI010000080.1 GCA_021442745.1 Erysipelotrichaceae bacterium
CGATAAAGAAATACTCACCGATCTGAGCACCCGGATTAATGTCAATCCCGGTTTGCGAATGCACCTCTTCACTCATAATACGCGGAATCATCGGCACGTTCATATCGTATAACGCATGTGCCAGCCGATGCACGAAAACCGCATGGAATCCGGGATACGACATAACGACTTCTTCCTTGGATTTTGCGGCAGGATCCCCTTCATAAAAAGCATCCAGATCCTTCCACAACAATTTCTGAATGGTTGGAATCTGATGCAGAAAATCCATTGTCAGCTGTTCACTGCTATCCCGGTTGCAGTCACAACGGTTCGCAAAACACCAAGCTGCCTGAATTTCCTGTTTCAGATGCAAGTAAATATCGGTCAGATTCCAGTCATACCCGAAGAAATCCGGAAACATCATCTTCTCGATTTCCTTTACAATCTGGTTCACCATGAATTTGTTCGGCAGATTCCACTCACTTCGATCAGAAATGGACGGATTGCTGCTTGCTTCGATGATTTCTTTTTCAATATCCTTTAATTCTTTTTTTATCTGTTCGTTCATACATACCTCTTATTCAAAGATTCCGGAAGAAATGTATCGTTCTCCGGTATCCGGCAATACGGTCACAATTCGCTTGTTCGCAAATTCCGGACGTTTTGACAGCTCTAGCGCGGCACAGACGTTACAACCGGAACTGATCCCCGCTAAAATACCGTGTTTTTGTGCCAGCCAGCGGGTCATTTTTATCGCATCGTCCCCTTTGACCGTCAGTATCTCATCAAATAGTTTCACATTCACAATGGAAGGGACAAAATTGGCACCGATTCCCTGAATCTTATGCCCGCCGGCAACTCCCGTACTCATCAAAGCGGATTCATACGGTTCCACCGCACAGACATACAGGTTTTCACATGTTTCTTTCAGAACCTTTGATGTTCCCGTTAAAGTACCTCCCGTTCCGACCGATGCGACAAAAACATCCAGTGAATCATCGCAATCCTTCAGAATTTCCTGCGCGGTAATCCGGTGACTTGCGGGATTATCCGGATTATCGAATTGTTGCAGAATCATCGACCCTTCGTTTTCCGCATGCAGTTTGTCCGCAATGGCAATGGCACCGGCCATTCCTTTTTCCTTCGGACTTAACACCACCTGTGCGCCATACGCTTTCATCAGTGTAATCCGTTCCTTACTCATATTTTCCGGCATAACAATGATACACCGCATTCCTAATACCGCACAAACCATCGCAAGACCGATACCGGTATTCCCGCTGGTCGGTTCAATCAGGCAGGAATCCTTCGTAATCCTTCCGTCTTCCAACGCCCGGATAACCATGTTATACGCAATCCGGTCTTTGATGGATCCTCCCGGATTTCCGGATTCGACCTTTACCAGAACCTCCGCCTGCGTTTCACTTTTATTCTGAATGCATACCATTGGTGTATTACCGATTGTCTCTAAAATGGAATTGTAAATCATGCTATACCTTCCTTCTACCGTTACATTATATATAAAATATGGAAAAAATGGAAAAAGAAGACTGTATATACAGCCTTCTTATTGGAATTTCTTCTGAATTTCGCAAGCTACTACCATCACAAACGGCAATCCGAGCGCAACAAATAAATCCTCCGCACCTAACGGAACCAGTTTAAACAACGATGAGCATGCCGGAATGTACATGATTCCGAGAACCAGAACCAGTCCTGCCACCAATGACAACCACAAGAACTTGTTGTTGAAGGTAGAAGGATGGAAAATCGTATGTTTACTCTTGATATTAAACGCGTGTACCAGCTGAGTAAGGGATAACGTGACAAATGCCATCGACATGCCGGTTTCATGACTTACGGCATTTCCCGTCATGTACGAAATCAAAGACAACGCACCGACCAGCAATCCCTGCCATGCAATCGTAATACCCAGACCGTTCGCAAAGAACGATTCCTGTTTATCCCGTGGTTTTTCATTCATAATACCGTCTTCCGGCTCTTCCAGACCCAACGCAAACGCCGGTAAGGAATCCGTAATCAGATTGACCCACAACAGATGAATCGGAAGCAACGGTACTCCTAATTCCACCTTAAATACCAGTTGAATCAAACTGGCACCGAATATCAGTAACACTTCCCCGATGTTACTGGACAACAGGAATTGTACGTCTTTCTTGATATTGGCATAAATGCCTCTTCCTTCTTTGACAGCCGCAATGATTGTCGCAAAATTATCATCGGTCAGAACCATATCGGCAGCCGATTTCGCAACGTCCGTACCGGTAATCCCCATGGCGCAACCGATATCGGCTTTCTTCAATGCCGGAGAATCGTTTACACCATCCCCCGTCATCGCGACAACCTGTCCGATTTTCTGCCACATGGACACAATCCGAACTTTATGTTCCGGTGCTACACGGGCATATACGCTGATATGAGGGATTCTCTGTTCCAGTTCCTCGTCACTCATCGCATTCAGCATCGCACCCGTAATGGCTTCATCGCCCTCTTCATATATACCCAGTTCCCGCGCTATGGCACGAGCCGTCACCAGATGGTCTCCGGTAATCATTACCGTTTTGATACCACCGGATTTTGCTTCTCTGATGGCATCTTTTACTTCCAGACGCGGCGGGTCAATCATACCGACCAGACCGACAAAGGTCAGGTTGGTTTCATAATCCGTACCATTCTGTAAATCCGGCATTTCCGGATAATACCGTACACCGCAAGCCAATACCCGTAATGCACTATCTGCCATTTGTTCGTTAGCATCCAGTACACCCTCGGTATTTCCGACACAACGGGAAACAATCACATCCGGAGCGCCCTTGGTAATCTGTAAGATTCCATCGGATATTTTAAAGAATACCGTCATCATTTTCCGGTCACTGTCAAAAGCTAATTCACCGCACCGTTCAAACTGCTTTGCCAGTTCCTGTTTCGTATCTCCGAACTGATAGGAAGCGGCAACCAACGCGGTTTCTGTCGGATCACCCAGCAATTCAATACCTTTTTCCGTTACGGTCAATACTCCGTCCGAACACAAGGAGAAATAGGACAGCATCGTCCGTAAATCCGGTGAAGAATTGGCGTCAAAATCCTGCAATCCGGTATTTTTCGTATACGTTTTGACAACCGTCATCCGGTTCTGTGTCAGTGTTCCGGTCTTATCGGAACAAATGATACTGCAGGAACCCAGTGTTTCCACAGCCGGTAATTTCCTTACAATCGCATGCTTCTTTACCATCTTGGTAACGCCCAGTGCCAATACGATGGTAACTACCGTTGCCAGGCCCTCCGGAATGGCCGCTACCGCTAAGGCAACTGCCGTTTTAAATGCTTCCAGCGTTGATAAGCCGGTCATTTTTTCCATTACAAATACGGCTGCACAGATTCCCATGCACAAAAGCCCGATGGTTTTACTGATCTGCGCCAGTTTTTCCTGCAACGGTGTAACTTCTTTTCCTTCCACCATCAGCATGCCGGCAATTTTACCGACTTCATTCTCCATACCGATGGAAGTGACAACGTATTTTCCTCTGCCATAGGTACAGATGGTAGACGCAAAGACCATATTCTTCTGATCCCCTAAGGCAACTTCTTCCTCCAGAATCGTTTCGCTTGTCTTGGTAACCGGAACGGATTCCCCGGTCAGAGCACTTTCGTCAATCTGTAATTGTGCCGCTTCCAATAAGCGTCCGTCACTTGGTACCAGATCCCCGGCTTCCAACACGACGATATCACCGCATACCAGATCCCGTGATTCCACATCCATCCGTTTTCCGTCACGAATGACTTTCGCTTTCGGACTCGCCATTTGTTTCAAGGCTTCCAGTGATTTTTCCGCATTGCTTTCCTGGTAAACACCCAGTACCGCATTAAACAACACAACCACACCGATAATCGCACTGTCCGTCCATTCCGAAGGATCCACAACCACACTGACAACAGCAGCCACAATCAATACGATAATCAACGGGTCCGTCAACTGTTCCGCAAACCGTTTCCAAAGCGGTGTCTTTTCCGCTTCCCGTATTTCGTTATATCCCTGTACTTTG
>JABUSI010000138.1 GCA_021442745.1 Erysipelotrichaceae bacterium
CGGCGGCATTGTATTGTAATGGTATCGTATCACCGTGAGGAAATTTGGGATGGAAAGAAAAATTCTAAGTAATCTGAAAACATGGCTATATTCATCAGAGAGAAAACCTTTAATACTTCGTGGTGCCAGACAGGTTGGTAAGACATGGGTAGTTAGAGAATTGGCCAAAACGGAAGAATATGATCTTATAGAAATCAATTTTGAACGTAATCCGGAATATGCCGACTGGTTTGAAAGCAATTCTCCGACAACTATTTTGGAACTCATTGAGCTGAATATGAATAAGGACATTCAACCGGAGAAGACTATTTTATTTCTGGATGAAATTCAGGCAGCAAGTGCTGTTTTACCAAAACTCAGATGGTTTAGAGAAGAAATGCAAAGTCTTGCCGTTGTGGCAGCAGGATCTTTATTGGAATTCACTTTGGAAAATCATGAGTTCAGTATGCCTGTAGGAAGAGTAAGTTATATGTATATGAGACCTATGTCCTTTGTAGAGTTTCTGTGGGCTTTGGATGAAAAGAAACTTGCTGATTATATGATTACAGCAAGGGAAAGCCTTGAAATGCATGAAAGTATTCATAAGAAACTGCTTGAGAAATTCAGAGAATATACATTGATTGGAGGAATGCCTGAATGCGTGAATAGCTGGGCTGCAGAACACAATTATTCTGTGATTGCTGAGATTCAAGGAGATTTGCTTCAGTCTTATAGAGATGATTTTAATAAATATAAGGACAGATTATCGCCGGAAGTCATGCGAATGACAATGAACAGCGCGGTAAAACAGATAGGCTGTAAGTTCGTATATTCAGAAGTAGATACAACAGATTCATCCGTTAATGTTAAAAAATCTTTAAACAGTCTGGCGCTGGCAAGATTATTATATAAAACATACCATACTGCGGGTAATGGTTTACCGCTTGGGGCGGATATGAATGAAAAGTTTTTCAAGTGTATTTTTATAGATTCGGGCCTTGCTATGAATATGCTCGGATTTAAATGCTATACAGAAAAAGAGTTTATGGAAACTGTATGGACAAACAAAGGAGCTATGGCAGAACAGTTAGTGGGGCAGCTTTTGCTTACCAGAGAAGTGCCACATGACGCTTTTGTGTATTACTGGCAACAGATTGGTTCCGGCAGTGGAAATGGGGAGATTGATTATCTTATAGCAAAAGATGGTGAGGTCCTTCCTATTGAAGTAAAATCCGGAGCCAGCGGATCTATGAAATCTTTACATATATTTATGGAATCAAAGGGATTATCACAGGCAGTTCGCTTTGATACCAATATGCCATCTCTTATGAATGTAGATATAAAAACATCACAGGGGAAACCGGTTAAATATAAGTTGCTGTCTTTGCCGCTTTATATGGCAGAACTTTTGTAAGTGCAGAGAGGTTATACAAGATTATGATTAAAGTATTATTTGTCTGCCACGGCAATATCTGCCGCAGTGTAATGGCAGAAATGATGATGAAGCATCTGATAAAGGATGAGAAGGAGAACTGGGAGATTTACAGTACGGCGACCAGCCGGGAAGAAATCGGTTGCGGAATTTATCCGGATGCGTATGAAGAGTTGCATCGTCATGGTATTTACGTGAGTTCTCACCGGGCAAACCAGATTACCCGTCAGATGTATGATACCTATGACTATATCGTTTGTATGGACGCAAATAACGTCCGGAACGTGAAGCGGATGTTTGGGATTACGGAGGATCCGAAACTGTTCCGGTTACTGGATATAACGTCTTTGAAACGGGATATTTCCGATCCGTGGTATTCGGGTGATTTTGAAAAGACGTATGAGGATTTATCCGTTGGTTTGCGGGTGTTGATTGATAGGATTCACAAGGGGGAACTGTAGGAAAGTTTCCTCTTTTTCATGAAAAAAATGGTATAATTACTTATAAGTATTTTATTTTTCGGAGGTATGCTATGGAACAATTGGTTTTTGTAGTGGACATGATTAACGGGTTCTGCAAAGAAGGTGCTCTGGCGGATACTCATATTCTGTCGGTAACAGATCCGATTATTGAAACACTGAAGAAATCGGATCCGGAATCGGTCTGGTTTGTGTGTGATACGCATGAAGAAAATGCCATGGAATTTATGACGTTTCCTCCGCATTGTATCAAGGGGACGGAAGAATCGGAAGTGATTGACGAACTGAAACCGTACATTACTCCGGGTCAGGTGATTGAGAAAAACAGCGTGAATACGTTTCTGGCGATAGAAAATCCAGAGAATATGTTTACGAAAGATATGAAGGAAGTGCGGATTTGCGGATGCTGTACGGATATCTGTGTGCAGAATTTTGCGATTACGTTAAAACATTACCTGAACCAGCACAATCTGGCTGCACAGGTAATTGTCGATATGAATACGGTGGATACGTTTGATTCGCCGGTACATAACAGAGAGGAATACCGTAAGAGTGCCATAGCACAGATGCTGGCAAACGGTGTGGTTGTGGAAAACCGATAGGAGGTAAGTATGATTCAGGTCAATGAAAAAAGAAATCTGACGATGCTGATGGATTATTACGAATTAACGATGGCTAACGGATATTATACGCTGGGACTGAAAGATCAGCGGGTATGTTTCGATTTGTTTTTCCGCAGGGTTCCGGAAAACGGCGGGTATGTGATTGCGGCCGGTTTGGAAACCATCATTTCCTATGTGAAAGATATGCATTTTACCGACGGGGATATTGAATATTTACGGAATAAAAAAATCTTTGATGAAGGATTTCTGGAATATCTTCGTAATTTTACATTTACCGGTGATATCGATGCCGTTCCGGAAGGAACGCCGGTGTATCCTAATACGCCGATTGTGACAGTCTGCGCTCCGATGTGCGAAGCACAGATTCTGGAAACAATGCTGCTTCTGTCCATCAATCACCAGTCTTTGATAGCGACCAAAGCCAATCGCATCGTTCGCGCTGCGGGGGATAAGGTTGTGATGGAATTCGGTGCCCGCAGAGCACATGGATATGATGCGGCGATTTACGGAGCACGTGCCTGTGCGATCGGTGGTGCAAAAATGACGGCAACATCGCTGGCGGATGAATTGTTTGATTTCCCGGCTACGGGTACGATGGCACATTCGTGGGTACAGTATTTCGGCAGTGATTACGAGGCATTTGCGGCATATGCCAAAGTATATCCGACCAATTCGGTATTTCTGCTGGATACCTTTGATGTATTGGAAAGCGGTTTACCGGCTGCTATCCGGGTTGCCAAAGAAATTATTGAGCCGATGGGATATCGGCTGAAAGGGGTTCGGCTGGATTCCGGTGACCTGGCATATCTGTCCAAGAAAGTACGGAAGAGACTGGATGCTGCCGGTATGGAAGACTGTACGATTGTCGTGTCAAACAGCATTGATGAATACGTTATTGAATCCCTGAAGATTCAGGGAGCTCGTATTGATTCCTATGGTGTCGGAGAACGGATGATAACGTCCAAATCCGAACCGGTATTCGGTGGCGTTTATAAGCTCGTTGCGGTGGAAAATATGGAAACCGGAGAATTCGATCCGCGAATCAAGATTTCCGAAAACGTGGAGAAGATTATCAATCCGGGAAAGAAACGTGTGTACCGCGCATATGATGAAAACATGTTGTCACGTGCCGATATCATTGCGTTATACGATGAGGATTTACTGAAAGAGAACGTGGTTGACGTTGTGGATCCGGCAAAGGCATGGAAAACGTATGCGGTATCTACGAAGAATATGCATGAACTGCTGGTACCGATTTTCCGAAACGGTGAACTGGTTTATGATGTACCATCGTTACCGGAAGTGGTTGCATATGCAAAAGAGCAGTTGAATCATGTCATGGAAGAAGAAAAACGGTTTGAGTACCCGCACATTCATTATGTGGATTTGTCCGTAAAACTTCAGGAACTGAAATTACGGATGCTGAAGGAACATGAGAAGAGGTAAGGTATGATAGGAGCTTTTGTCGGTTCGTTTAATCCGATTACGTATGCGCATCTTTTGATTGCGCAGGGGATTGTCAATACGA